>JAGPUU010000343.1 GCA_018067325.1 Amphritea sp. | reverse complement strand
GAATTGATCCAGTAGACCTATGTTGCTGGGTGATAGTTTCCAGGCAAGCACCGCGAGTGCGGCATACATCGGTATGTTCATCAGGATGTAGAAGACAAAGTCTTTCTTACTAGTAACTTCCAGACCACCGTGTTTTTTTGGTTTGAAATAGGTGGAACCCTTCGGTGTATTACGCGCTACTTTGTAGAATATAAAACCGTAAATTATCGCGATCACACCGATGGATATCAGGGCATAACGCCAGCCGTTTTCACCACCGTACATCAGAGCGATAGTCGGTAGCGTCATGGCGCCGGCAGCGGAACCAAAGTTACCCCAGCCACCGTAGACACCTTCGGCAACACCAACCTGTTTTGCCGGGAACCATTCACCGACCATGCGAATGCCGATAACAAAGCCTGCGCCGATAAAGCCGCTGAGAAAGCGCATAATCGCTAGTTGTTCATACGTCTGTGCCAGTGCAAAGCCGATACAGATGAAACCACCTATGACCAGCAGCATGCTGTAGACGATTCTGGGCCCATATTTATCTACCAGCGTGCCGACCACAATACGTGCGGGAATGGTGAGTGCTACGTTGAGTATCATCAACGCCTTGACCTCTGCACTGCTAAGGCCGAATACCTCTTTGATGTGGGCGAGCATTGGGGCATGGCTGAACCAGACCACAAAGGTCAGGAAGAAGGCAAACCAGGTGATGTGTAATGTTTTAATTTTTGGATCGGCAAAATTAAGTAAGCTAAATCTGCTAGTGGACATTTGACTGCTCCGGAGGTATTAACCTCTGCCCTAAAGATGTAAGGATATAAAAATTTAGGTTACAAAATAGGCCTTTCCAAGATAAAAACTGTTGATGCATATCAACGATAGGGAGTCTCTACTATGTCTGTTTAGGTGGGTATACTCCCTTGGTGGTAGTGCGTATTATTTGATATAACTATTTGATTTATAATGAAAATATATATTCAAGAGTGGTGTATTTGATCTGTATTTGTTGAAATGACTCTTAGGAGGTATCTATTGCTAAATCGGCAGGTATCGGTGGTTTTAATCGATATGGAAAGTATTTGAGCCTTTCAGAATCGGCTGTATCTTTCCATGATAGAAGTCAAACTCTGAACGTGCAAAGGAGGTAAGGCTATATCACTTCAGAGCGATTTGTTTTTATTGGCGGCTGGGTTAGCCTGAATTACGTTGTCGTGCCGATATATATCAGCGATACCGTCCAAAGCCTGGTTATGGGCTTGATACAGGTCGGGTGTTAGTGGCATGCAATAGTTTCAGGCTCAAATTGACAGAAATCTTCGCCCCTCGTTACTTTGGTTTCGAGGGGCTTTTTTGTATACCGATGTGAGCTACTTCGTCAAAGGTTGATTCAGTAGAGAGTGATTAAATCCCGATTGTATGTCTGCAGGCATAAGGCCTATGGAGGTGCAGTTAGTCGTTTGTGATGGTGATTATCTCCCCACTTAGCCAAGCCCTTCCTGAACGGCCAAGACCGCTACTTCTACTCGAGAGCGCAGATGAAGCTTTTTGAAAAGATGTTTTACATGAACCTTCACGGTGCCTTCGGTGATATTCAGTTTGCGGGCAATTAATTTGTTGGGCAGGCCGCCGGCGATTAGTTTAATGATTTGCTTTTCTCTTGGGGAGAGGCTGTTGATATCCGGCCCTGTTCGCTTACGGTTGCTTTGCAGTGCCTGGGCTAGCACGGTAGATAGACGTTCACTGATAACCATCTTGCCATTAGCGGCTTGGTTCAGGTTGGTCAGTAACTCTTCAGGTTCCATATCTTTGAGAAGGTATCCGTCAGCACCGGCTTTCAGCGCTGCAATGACGTCTTCTTCGTTATCAGAAACGGTAAACACCACAACCCGGGAGGTGACGCCGGCATCTCGTAATAGTTTAAGGGTTTCGATACCGTTGATTCTGGGCATGTTCAGGTCTAGCAGAATCAGGTCTGGCTCTAATTCTATCGCCTTCTCAACACCTTCTTCTGCATCGCTGGCCTCACCTGTCACTAAAAGTTCGGAGTCCAGTTCTATCAGTTGTTTTACCCCTTTGCGCAATAGGGGGTGGTCATCAATCAGAAGAATTGATGCGGGTCCGGATTTATTATTATCTTCTGTATTCATTACTGTCTCTTAAGTCTGTTTAGCCGAAAAAGTGAGGATCACCCGGGTGCCGCTTGATTCTCTATTTTCCACTTTAAGTTCACCATTGAGGGTGGTGCTTCGGTCCTGCATGATCACCAGACCGTAATGGCCGGCAGTATCTTTATTTATAGGTAGACCGATGCCGTTATCTTCTACGCAGACTTCCATTTGGTTGCCGTTTTGGGTTACGCGTACTGAAGCCTCTGTAGCCTGACTGTGTTTTATCACGTTTGCCAGAGCCTCCCGTACTAATTGTAATACATGAATTTCTTGGTTGGCGGTCAAACTCTGCGGTAACAAATTGTATTTTAGTTTGATCTCAGAATTCAATCGATCAGAAAATTCTTTAACAGTGGATTCCAGTGCTGGTCTAAGTCCAGGCTGATCTAAAGTCAGACGGAATGTGGTCAGTAGTTCCCGCAATTGATAGTAAGCACTGTTGAGTCCTTCTTTTAGCTCATTAACAACATCATCAATCTGTTGTTCACTCTGATGTTTTTTTCGCAAGATTTGCAGTCGGCCAACCTGCATCTTCAGGTAGGATAGCGATTGCGCCAGAGAGTCGTGCAATTCGCGGGCGATAACGGCTCGCTCCTCCATCAGGGACATATGCTGTTCCTGCGAGGCTTTCAGCTCCAGTGATAATACCGTTCCCAGGTTATCAACCAACGTTTCTATCAGGGTTTTCTGATCTTCTGTGAGCGGCGAAGCGAGTGGGTAAGCGATGGTGAGCTCGCCGAAATAAGCCTCTCGGGTTTGGATCGGGAAGTTAGCTGATTTATACGGAAGGTTTTTCAGTGAAGGTACGATACAGTCGCTACAGCTTGTCTGCATGCAGTCGACTGGTCGTTTCTGTTGTTGAGTGGTTAGTAGTCGGTAACTGCTAGGCTGGCTAGGATCGCATAAAGTAACGCTCACAGGGCCGATCGGCAGTGTTTCTTCCAGTTCTTTCATGACTGGCATCAGACGGCGGCAGATATCTTCATCACGGTTGAAACGTCGGGTTGCTTTATACAGCAGTTGGAGTCTCTGGTTCGTATCACGCAGCTCAGTTGTTTTTTGCTGTACTCGGTTTTCCAGGTCAGCATAAATTTTAGACAGCTCTCCGGCCATGTGATTGAAGGTTGTGCCCAGTAGACCCAGTTCGTCATCACTCTGATAATAAACCCGAGCGGTGAGTTTACCTTCACTGGCTTCTTTGGATGCACGTAATAATTGTCCAAGGGGTTCAACCACATTGCACTTAATATCATATAAGGCGATGAAGATGATGATTACTGTCATTAACAAGCTGATGCCCTGCACCAGACTGAGTAGTTTGATTTTAGACTCTGTACTATGTTCCAGTAATCTAACCATGTGGTCGATACGGGTTACAAAATCTTTAAGCATCTCCAGATTTTTGGCGCCATTAATTGGACTTTTTTGTAATTCCATTTTTAAGCGTGGAGATAAAACACTTTGCCACTCTGACATCAGTGACTGATAAACTTGATAGAGCTTGTGGTCTTTGCCCTCGGGAATGACATCTGTCAGCACTGTATCATTGATGCGAAGGTCAAACTCGTCAATGGAATCTAACACCCTGGCTAAGGCTTTATCCGATGGGATACTCTCGTACTGTTGGGTTTCGGCAACGATTCGATAAGACATCATCCGCAGAGAGCCGGCCAGATTGATACCCGCGGCGTCTCCTTGAGTGCTTTCTGCCACTATCACCGAGCTGATCATGCTGATGAGTGCCATCAGGCTGATCGCGAACATCGCCGTACCCAAACGGGTGATGATAGACTTTTTTAGAAAATTCATTTGGGCTCCTGTCCTCAGAAAACGTCTGTACTCACAAAGAACCTGTGTGTTATCTGGTGTTTCTTCAGGATTGAATCAAGGTATCAAAAATACAAGGTAAAACATAAAGTTACAACTATTGCTGGTGGTACCACTAAAGAGGTATTGTGGGAAAAATGCACTAATTTCAGTGAGTTGTGTATTGATTTGGGTCAATACCCGTATGCGGTAGAGGGTTTAGCTTAGCAGCAAGTCCATAAACCGGATATTGACCAATGCCTGCCCAGGATACACAAAAACAGATTTCTGCCTTGATCATGAGCACCCTGCTTTTTGCGGCCTGTTTTGCAACCTGGACGCTTATTTCAGTTATTGGTCTGCAGATTAAACAGGATTTACAGCTGAGCGAAACTCAGTTTGGCTTGCTGGTGGCAACGCCGATTTTAAGTGGTGCGTTAGCTTGCTTACCGATGGGAATTCTAGCGGAGCGCTTCGGCGGTCGGAGGCTGATGTTGGGAGTGGTGCTGCTAGTGAGCATACCTCTGTATGGTTTCGCTTATGCGCAATATTACTGGCAATACCTGGCCCTCGGCTTATGTATCGGTTTTGTTGGTAGCACCTTTGTCATTGGTATTCACTATGTTTCATCCTGGGCTTCACGGGATAATCAAGGCCTGGCAATGGGCGTCTTTGGTGCCGGCAATCTTGGCGCAGCCCTGACCAACCTGATAGCACCGCTGATTATTATTGCTTATGGCTGGCGTATGGCGCCGATTGCCTATGCTTTTGTGCTGGTACTGCTAGCACTTTTCTTCTGGCTGTTGACCCAGGATGACCCGGTGCATCAGCGCCGTAGTCAAGAGCGAAAGGCACTGTCTCTGGGCGAAATACTGACTCCGCTGCGGGAGCTGCGGGTGTGGCGTTTTGGTATGTATTATTTCTTTATGTTTGGTGGCTATGTCGCTCTGACACTCTGGTTGCCAGATTACTACGTACATCATTATGGATTTGATCTGAAAACCGCTTCATTCATTACTCTTTTGTTCACTGTGCCGGGGGCATTGGCCCGGATACTCGGCGGCTGGTGTGCCGATCACATGGGTGCGCGACAGGTTAACTGGAGTGTGTTCTGGGTCTGCTTGTTTTGCCTTTTCTTTCTTTCCTATCCCCCGACCACGATGACTATTCATGGCTATGACGGAGACTTCACCTTTGCTCTGGAGATGCCGGTTTGGCTGTTTACTGGGTTGATCATGGTAGTGGGTGTGGCTATGGGGTTTGGCAGCTCCAGTGTGTTTCGCGTCGTTTATGATTATTACCCGGACCGTATGGGAACGGTAGGAGGCGCCGTAGGCATGCTGGGTGCGATCGGAGGATTTGTTCTACCGATTATGTTTGGTCTGGTGACAGACCTGTTTGGGATTCGTAGCGCCTGTTTCATGTTGCTTTACGGGCTGTTAGCGCTGTGTATGACCGTCATGTATTACGGCATCAACCGGCAAGAGAACCAAAATCGTTTACAAGAAGCTATCCGAAATAACTTCTTACAAGAAAAGCTTGATTCCTGATTGTTTGGCATAGCACTGACTCACAGAGTTAGTGCTATGCCAGCGCAGGTAGGGTTTGAAATCGTAGGCAGCAGGAGACGAACTCCTGACTGCTTTATTCTGGAGAGTCAGTTATGTCTGATATAAAAAAATGGGATGTCGAGAACGATAAGTTCTGGGAAGAAGAAGGGAGGAGGGTCGCCAATCGTAACCTATGGATTTCTATCCCAAGTTTACTGTCGGGATTCGCTGTCTGGTTGTACTGGGGCATTATTACGGTACAGATGCTTAATCTGGGTTTTGATTTTGATAAAGCGGAACTATTTACGCTTGCAGGTATTGCAGGTCTGACCGGAGCAACGCTGCGTATACCTAGTAGCTTCTTTATCCGTATTGCGGGTGGTCGGAACACTATATTTTTTACTACCGCATTATTAATGCTGCCAGCAGCAGGTGCAGGTTTCGCGTTGCAGGATAAGGATACACCATTATACGTATTCCAGATTCTGGCGTTTTTGTCTGGTATTGGTGGTGGTAACTTTGCCTCTTCAATGTCTAATATCTCTTTCTTCTTTCCTAAAAAGAAGCAAGGTCTGGCGCTGGGTCTGAACGCAGGTTTGGGTAATGCTGGTGTTACCACTATGCAGATCCTGATTCCGCTAGTGATGACATTTGGTATCTTCGGTGGTGAGCCGATGATTCTGGAAAATACTTCCGGTACGTTGATCGGTAAGATTCCTGCTGGTTCTGAAACCTATATCCACAATGCTGGCTTTGTATGGTTAGTGCTGCTGATTCCTCTGGCTATTGCTGGTTGGTTCGGTATGAACAACATCCGTACCGATGCTGTCTCTCCCGATATCGGTTCTCCGCTTGGCTCTATGAGTAAGATTGCTGGTCTGTTAATGATCGGTTTCTTCACCGCCGCTTGTGGTCTGTACATCATCTTGCCAGCACCTATTGGTATTGGCGCACCTGGATGGGCTAAGTGGCCTGTCATCGCGGGTATTCTATTCTCAACTATCATGCTGATGAAGATGATTCCGGGTGATATTAAACCTAATCTTCAGCGTCAGTTTAAGATCTTTGATAACAAGCACACCTGGGTGATGAGTATCATCTACACCATGACCTTTGGTAGTTTCATCGGTTACTCTGCAGGTTTTGCCTTGGCAATCAAAGTAGTATTTGGTTACCAGCACCTGATGGTTGACGGAGCAATGACACACAATGTTGTTAATGCTAATGGTCCGTCTGCTCTGATGTATGCCTGGATGGGACCTTTCATTGGTGCCCTGATTCGTCCAATCGGCGGTTGGATGGCCGATAAGATGGGTGGTGCTAAGGTTACTCAGTACTGCGGTATTGTTATGATCGGTAGTGCACTGGGTGTGGCATACTTCCTGAAAGCGGCTTACCAGTCTGAAACTCCAGAAGTGTTCTTCGTACCATTCCTGTTGTTGTTCTTACTGCTCTTCGCTGCAACTGGTATCGGTAACGGTTCGACTTTCCGTACTATCGCTATGATCTTCCCGAAAGAACTTGCTGGCCCTGCATTGGGTTGGACTTCTGCGGTAGCTGCTTACGGTGCGTTCCTTATCCCTAAGATTTTCGGTGAGCAGATTAAACTGGCTACTCCTGAAAATGCACTATACGGTTTTGCAGCGTTCTACCTTATTTGTTTGATCCTGAACTGGTGGTACTACCTGGGACCAAAAGCTGAATTTAAGAACCCGTAACTGGGGGAATCTATCGGGGCCTTCGGGCCCCGTTTTTTTTTGCCCAAGAGAAATCTTTACTATGTATATCTGAAATATGAGAGCTCAAATCTTTTAGTCCGTAACCCCCTGGATGCTCTCTGTGTTCTCTGTGATATAACCTCTCTTCCTCCACAGTGTTATCGTCTGACAATTAGACTTAGTGTGCTTCAAATCTTGGAAGCGTGATTAGGATTGTTATAGGTTAGTACTAACCTTGCATAATAAATTGTATACAAATTATTCATCAGATTTGAGTAGCTGTCTTTCTATATCTTTAACCCCGTTTGTCACGGGATCTCTATCTTTCCAATACTTGAACGGCTTAGCAACCATGTGAAAGTGGTGATGAAAGAGTGTGGTTAAGACCATTAAGCCTACGTCCTGTGTACAGAATTTAAGCTTTTCTGTATCATTCTTATACCTTTCAGCCATCATTTAAATCGTAAACTTTACGCTTGTTGAGTCTTTTTCTGGCTGCGTTCTGGAGACAAAAAAGTTTTATGAGTCAGTTACCTGAAATGAAGAAAGTTGATATTAAGAAAGGCGGTAAAAAAACGCAGGATGATATTGTTTACGCGCATATCTTCGATGCGATTCTGGAACA
>JAGPUU010000341.1 GCA_018067325.1 Amphritea sp. | reverse complement strand
CAATTGATTATGCTGATTTCGACAATCAACGCATGGAACCGCATGGCGATCTCGATGAGTGTTTAAAATTCTCACTAATTTTCAACGTGTCAGCAATGAACATAGTTGATGATCATTACAGCTGGAAAGCTGGGTAACACGCAGCTTTCCAGCACTTTAAGGCGTGAAACTGTTTATTAACATTTACTCGATTAGTCATTTTAGGAAAACTCAAATGCGAGTCATGATACTTTTTATGATCTTATTCTCAGGGCTGAGCTGCGCCCATGAGTCGGTGCCAGGAGGTGTTCAAAGAGAGATGTTAATATCTGAGCGTCTACCAGACATGTCTGGCCATAAATTAATGGCGGTTGAAGTTAAGATTCTCCCCAGGGTGCAAATTGGTTCGCACCTACATGACGGCTTTGTTTATGTCTATGTACTTGAAGGCCGCGTGCGTTCACAACTTGGGAATCAAAAAATTACAGAATATAAAGAGGGTGACAGTTGGATAGAACAACCGGGAATTACTCACTCATTAACACATAACCCAAGCAAAACATCTGAAGCCCGATTGTTAGCAGTATTTTTTGCACATAAAGGTGCAAGACTCACAACCTCTGGTGTTATAGAAGAGAAATAGAAAACACTGGCATTAACCATAAGCAAATAATTAAGGGGCTGAAGCCTATCGATTCAAAACGGTGGATCGTCAAAGCGTCACCCTCTGTTAGTACGCCACAGGCCCAATTAGCAACGATTAATAGCACGCAAGGGTTTCTTGTTCGCGGTGAATTTAAGCCGATACACAGGGTCTCCGGTTTCAGGAAAAGAAGACTCTGTCATCAACTCAAAGCCATACCGGGAGTAAAATTTGCGGCCGATGGGATTTTCTTTAAACACTTCAACTTCAAGATCACCTTGCAGTTGTTGTGCTTTATCCATTAACGCTTTACCTGCCCCGACACCATGAAAATCCGGTTCTACAAAAAGAGCACCTATTTCATTACCCAGTAATGCGATAAAGCCTACAACCTGACCGCCAATATCGGCGACCCATGTTTCAGCATTTGGCAGGTATAGAGTAGGGATGTCATGACGTACTTTTGCAACGAACTCATCGGGCAAAAATGGATGTGCAATTTTGGATGCGTTTTCCCAGGCAGACATAACAGCGATAAGATCTGCTTCTGAGTATTTCCTAATGATAGTTTCCATCTTGTTATCCTTTGCTCAGGCAAGCAGTCGATACGTTATGAACGTCGTCTGATAGCCCCATAGCGGCTCTAATTAAGTGATAGGCAAAGATTAACGATCATAGAAGGCAAAGGATTGAAGAAATGCGACAGTTTTAAAAAAGCTCTCTGGTAAATTACTTTATTCAAAATCACCGTATACATCAATCGTCAGATCGCGCTGCTTAAGGTAATCACCTGGAGTCGTATCAATTGCTATCTTGAGACTACGAATAAGATGCGACTGGTCACTAAAGCCGAACTGAGTAGCGATATCAGACCAATCAGGAGGACTGTCGTTTAGTTGATATAGGTGGGTGAGCAAACGCTCTAATGTTTGCATAGAACAGTACTGTTTAAGCGTCAATCCGGTTACTCGCTGAAACGAGCGTTCTAGTGTACGCCTTGAGCAATGCAGTTGATCGGCCACTTCTTCTATGGATACTTTTCCCAGTATTGGGAGTGCAGCATGAACCAACTGGCTGTGCCTATCTTCTTGGGCCTTCTGAAACAAAGGGGTCAGCCATCGATCTAACTCGGCGCAGATCACCTCACTCTTATCCTGTGAACCAAGGTTTAATAGAGCGTCAAAGAATGGCTTCTGCGGGGAAAGGTTAGCAGGATTGTTAATAACCTCGTTTATTTGATGTGAAGTTGGTTCAGCAGCAAAAGAGTAAAGCGCACCAACCCTAAACTTGATACCGATAATCGCAAATGGCTCTGAGTGATGCAGTGTGATGGTGCTTGTATAGGGAAGTAACAGGTGAGCTCCGTTCCCTGATTGTTCATTATCCTTCAGAGTATAGCGATAAGGGAGATCTGCCTGCGTAAGAATAAGGTGAGCAGCGGGATCTGGATTCAACCTCGGATTAGACAGGCTGGTATCAGAGTCGTCCTTTTCAAGGAACCAATAGCAGTCCACGTACTGCGAAATCTTTAGATCAAGGGGAGGGCGTTTCCAGCTTTTCATATCAAGGTCTTGTTAAATTGGCTCTGAATTGACAATAACACAGGCAAACAACATGGCTTCAATTCAATATCAGGTTAGGGTCACTAAGCAGCCTAATTATCCGAACTGATCATTAAGGCGTTGTATCTCACTTAACAGCAATTCAATAAAGCTGCTGGCCAGTACAGATGCAGGTCGATGCGCTGGATTTAAAACTGAGATGGAGAGAGTCACTTCCGGTTCAAAGCGCTTGAATACCAGTTTAGCTCTATCATCAAATCGTTCAAGATAACCGCTGGCGGTCATCGGATCGCAGATACAGTAACAGAGCCCTTCTTCTACCAGTTTCAAGGCCGGCTGGAAGTTACGTAGTTCAAACCGCTGATTTAATTCTGCGCCCTGTTTTTTGAATGCCTGGCGGGTTGAGTGATAGTTTGGATGGTCATCATGTAGGGTTGCCATTGGCTCGCCCGAGAGATCCTTAGCCGTAATGAACTTTTTATTCGCAAGAGGACTATCTGACGGCAGGGCGCATACACATTTAAGAACAAAGGTGTGCATCGACAAAGCCCGGTTAATGGGTGGCGTTTCTGCCAGCCCGATATCGTATTGCTGCGAAGCTACCCATTCCTCAATCACTGAAGAGGCTCGCATCATCATCGACACATTTACTTTAGGTTTATCCCGTACAAAGTCTGCTACCAGCCGCGGCATCAGGTAATTTGCTGCGGCAGGCATACAGGCAATTCTCAGTCGACCTTGTTCAAGCCCGGCGATCTCCTTCATCGTTCTTGAGGTTTTGCTGAGCCTATCAAGGATGTGTTCAGCTTCTTCAAGAAAGTAATGGGCTTCAGGTTTTCGAATTAGCCGACCACGTTGTCGCTCAAACAGCTCAACCCCCAGTTCGTCTTCAAGCGTGGCGATCATATGACTCACGGCGGGTTGGGTTCGCTGTAATGTTCGGGCTGCTTCTGAAATTGATCCCGTTCGCATAACTTCACGAAAGCACTGTAACTGGCGAATAGTGATGTTCATTATTGCCTTCCCCTAGGCTGTATCCGTCGAAAAATCGTTACTAAAAAGATAGATCGGATTTTCCCCAAATATTTGTGATTTTTAACTAACTGTTATTCATAAGAAATATGACTAACCATAATTTAATTTTATGGAAGTATCAATATTTTGAAATTGATATTATACCTTGCCGTTGCGACACTTGGTGGACTGATAACGATAAGAATAGTGGCCAAGGAGCTTTCTGATGAACAAGTTTGCTAGCTATCTGTTAACCGGGCTGATCTGCCTAGTAGCAGGTGGTCAGTTTCTCCAGGTAATCACACGTTACGTGTTAGAGATTCCAGTTATGGGGTTGGAAGAATCCCTGCTGTATCCGACGTTGTGGTTATACATGCTAGGTGCCGTGAATGCCTCACGTGAGAATACGCATATTCGAGCCAATGTGCTGGAAATTTTCTTGAAGACTAAACGCCAGATAACCACATTAGCCATCGTTGGCGAGATACTGAGTTTGGTGATTGGTTGTTGGCTAACGTATTGGGCATGGGACTTTACCAAATACTCTCTGCGTGTATGGAAAGAGAGCCCAACGCTTTACATTCCAACTTTCTATGTCGATGTGGCCTTGCTGACCGGCATGGTCTTGATGATGCTTTACACCGCGTGGCACTTGTGGAATCACATCTGCGACCTGACTACTGATAAGGAGCAATAAAATGATTGAAGTTGCACTGATAGCAGTGGCTGTTCTGGTTGTTGTGTTGACCTTGGGCCTGCCACTTCCTTACTGCTTTGGCGCTGGCCTGATGGTGATGTATTACTTAGGTGACGTCTTCATGAAAGGCAACATGCTGTGGGGATTCCAACAACTGGGTAACCCAGTTCTGTTGGCGATACCGCTGTTTGTTTTTGCGGGAACCATCATGAGTGTTAGCGGCATAGCCGCCAGCCTACTTAACTTTGTTAATATCTTTGTCGGACACTTACGCGGTGGTCTGGGTGTGGTAGCGACCGTCAGCTGTGCTTTGATTGGCGCTATTTCAGGCTCAGGCTTAACCGGTGTAGCAGCCATTGGTCCGCTACTCATTCCTGAAATGGAAAAGCAAGGCTACCCGCGT
>JAGPUU010000332.1 GCA_018067325.1 Amphritea sp. | reverse complement strand
TTTGGTTTTGTTGGAATTTTGATTGCACTTCCCGTTGCTGCCGTTATTATGGTGCTCCTTCGTCATCTGCATCGGGGATATAAGAGCAGTAAATTGTACGATTGCTGAGCAGGCTGCAGAGATTTTATGCAGATATTTTATAAATAGTTGGGTTATAAGGCCCAGGGCAACCGCCCTCAGGCGACAACAAGTACTGATAAGAAATGAGTAGTCCAGAACCTTTTCAAATCCCCCTGGGTATCACTCTGCGGGATGATGCCCGATTTGAAAACTTCCTCAGTCAGGGGAATGAATTGCTGTGCAACACTCTGGACCAAGCGGCCCATGGAGAGGGGGAGCAGTTCCTCTATATTTGGGGTAATCACGATAGTGGTTGCTCTCATCTGCTACAGGCAGTCTGTCATGCATCTGACCCTGCCGGTCGAACAGCGGTGTATCTGCCGTTGGACGAACTGATTGATATGGGTCCTGGTGTGCTTGATGGCATGGAGCATCTGGATCTGGTCTGTCTCGATAATATGCAGACGATAGTCGGTAACAAACTCTGGGAAGAGGGCGTGTTTCATTTCTTTAACCGTATCCGGGCCGAGAATAACCGATTGTTAGTGGCGTCCGATCGTGCGCCTCGCCAATTGGGTCTTAATCTACTTGATCTGGCCTCCCGGTTAAGCTGGGGAATGGTATTTCAGGTTCATAATCTGGATGACGAAGGTAAAGTTCATGCCCTTCAAATAAGAGCCCAGGCCCGCGGCTTTACTATCAGTGAAGAAGTAGCCCGGTTTCTGATACACAGGGCTAGCCGCAGTATGGCCGACCTGTTTGATCTGTTAGATAAACTTGATTCAGCTTCTCTAAGTGCCAAGCGCAAAGTGACTATTCCTTTTGTGAAGCAGGTTCTGGGGCTTTAATTTCCCTACGTATTTCAAACGGCTGACTATGAATATAATCTTGGCGGGTTTTACATCTGACATTACCGAAAGCGAGTTACGGCAGATGCTGTCGCGATATGTTGAGCTTGACGCACTGGATATCATACCCGGTGATCTGCCGGAGCAAACGGTCGCGGTTCTGACCGTTGAAGGGAGTAGCGTTGAAGCACACAGGGCTGCACGCCGTCTGACCGGGCTTTACTGGCATGGACACTCCTTGCGTGCCTATATATCTTTGTTCTAGTACTGGAATATAACTATGTCAGACTATTCGTTGCTTGCTCAGACAAGTGATTATCTGATTATTAATAAAGCCCCGGGTATTTCTGTTCATCGTGATCAGTCTGATGTCGGTCTGTTAGAACAGATCAGAATCGACCTTGATTGCGGCCCTCTCTATCTTGTTCACCGGCTAGACAAAATGACCTCGGGACTACTGCTTCTGGCCTGTAACGCTGAAGCGGCATCCTATCTGTCTCGTCAGTTTCAGGAACGCCAGGTAGATAAGTATTACCTCGCGTTGTCAGACCAGAAACCACGTAAGAAGCAGGGATTGATTAAAGGGGATATGGAACGAGCCAGACGCGGCAGCTGGAAACTGAGTACGACTACCAATAACCCGGCGATCACCCGCTTTTTTAGTACCTCGGTGGAGCCTGGGCTGAGATTATTCCTGCTTAAACCCCTGACCGGTAAAACCCATCAGCTGCGTGTTGCATTAAAAAGTATCGGTGCGGCAATTGTTGGTGATGAGCGTTATCATGGTGTGTCTGCTGAGCCAGTCGATCGTGGCTATCTACATGCCTGGGCTCTGGCATTTGACTGGCAGGGAGAGCGGTGTGAATATCTGTGTGATCCTGATGTGGGTGAACTGTATCAGCGAGAATCTGTAAAACAGCAGCTGGAAAGCTGGAAGCCGCCAGGTGAGCAGCCCTGGCCAACATCTTAATATGAGTAGCGTAATGTCCGACGAACGAATCGAACGGGACTTTAGTGCCCGAGCCGAAGAGGAGCAGCAGGCTTTTCTTGAGCAGACCTGGTGCGATGAGTGTCAGGAAGTTAATTTGGGGATGAAAAACCCCAGTGAGTATCTGTTAAAAGGTATTGTCTTTATCGAAGGTGAATGCAACCGTTGTGGGTTAGTCGTACTGACTGAACTGACAGAAGACGATTTTTAGGGTTTTTGATTACGTATGTCTGATTCTTTTCAACAACGATTCGGTGGAACCCAGCGGTTATATGGGATTGATGGGGTAGAGCTTTTCCGCCAAGCCAATATCTGTGTCGTAGGTATCGGTGGTGTTGGCTCCTGGGCTGCTGAGGCGCTTGCCCGTTCTGCTATTGGTCAGATTACGCTAATCGACCTCGATGATATCTGTATTACTAATACCAACCGTCAGATTCATGCGATGCATGACACCATAGGTGACTCTAAAGTGGGAGTCATGGCAGAGCGTATTCGGTTGATAAATCCAGAGTGCCGGGTTGAAACGGTAGATGATTTTATCACCTTGGATAATATCCCTGAGTTAATCGGTAATCAGTTCAGTTATGTAATCGATTGTATCGACAGCGTCAAAGAAAAAGCAGCGCTGATTGCCCACTGTAAGCGCAATAAAATTCCTGTCATCACCGTTGGTGGAGCGGGTGGGCAAACAGATCCGACGCAGATCTCTATTGTCGACCTGAGTAAAACTAATCATGACCCATTAGCCGCAAAAACCCGTTCGTTGTTAAGACGATTATACAACTTCAGTAAAAGTGGTCGTCGGTTTGCGGTGGATTGTGTCTATTCAACAGAACAGTTGGTCTATCCCCAGCCGGACGGTAGTGTCTGTCAGTTAAAAACGGTTACTGATGGTAATACCCGCCTCGACTGTAGTGGTGGTTTTGGCGCTTCCACCTGTGTTACGGCTACTTTTGGTTTTGTTGCGGTGTCCCGGGTGCTGCAAAAAATGTTGGAACGGGCAGAGCGAGAAAGTAAAGCAGCTAAGAAAAATTGAGATTTCTACCTATTCTGGTATGAGATTCTGCCTAGAGTATTGATCTTTACAAATAGCTGTTTATTCTGTGGTGTTATCTAAACGCAAATGGATTGTTTGCATCTTTTATGTCTTCTATATTCTTGGATGGGTTTTATAAGGCTGTTTTTGACGCCTGCAGTGATGCGATCTATGTAATAGAACCGCAAAGTTCGCAGATTGTTGATGCTAATACCAGAGCGTGGCTCGATCTGGGGATGACCCGTGAGCAGCTATTGGAGCATAGTGTTGTCACGCTTCAGAATGATGTTGAAAACGAAGAGCACTGGGGAATAATCGCAGACGAAATCGTTAAGACTGAAACTTTTACCTTTATCGGTCGTCATTGTCATCAGGATGGCACATTCTTCCCGGTTGAGGTTTATACCAGTGTTGTTGAGTTTGAAGGTCGACAGTTATTCATATCTATTGCGCGGAATCTTGACCTTACCACCTCTCAAAGAGAAGAGTTTCGCACAAAGGATGCTCGTCTGACTTATGCCCTTAATGAGGCCGCAGACGGCCTTTGGGACTGGAATGTAGCGACCGGAGAAGTTTTTTTCTCGCCCCAGCTTAAGCGGATGCTTGGTTACCTGCCCCATGAGATGGCGCCAACTCTAGAGACTTGGGCGGAATCGATCCATGAAGATGACAGGGCGCGTGTGCTGGGGATTCTTGATGGTCACCTTAGTGGTAGAGCTGATAGTTATAACGCAGAGTATAAGATCGGTAGTCGCTCAGGGGAATATATCTGGGTACGTGATCGTGGTCGGGTGTGTCAGCGGGATGATGAGGGAAAACCTGAGCGTGTCGTAGGCATGTGTCACGACATTACCCATAGTAAAGATCTTGAAGACAGGCTGCGACAGCAGGCCAGTCACGATGATCTCACTGGGCTATTGAATCGTCGTGCCGGTTATATCCATTTTAAACAGCAGTTAAGCTATGCCCAGCGTTACCAACAGCAACTTTGCGTTTGCCTGATCGATCTGGATCATTTCAAATCGGTTAACGATAACTATGGTCACCTTGTCGGCGATACTGTGCTGACACACTTTGTTGATCTGATGACCCGCACGCTGCGCAAATCCGACTCTCTGATGCGCTGGGGAGGCGAGGAGTTCTTTCTGTTATTACCTAACACTGATACAGAAAGCGGACTCAAGCTGATCAGTCAGCTTAAGGATAAGATTAAAGAGAATCCGGTTTCATTAGAGGGCCGAGAACTGAATTATACTTTCAGCGCGGGACTGGCTGGTTTTCCCTGCCATTCACAAAGTTTTGACGGGCTAATTAAGTGTGCCGACGATGCTTTGTACAGATCAAAAGATTCGGGCCGTGATCTGATATTAATCAGCAACGACGACAGTGAAACTGAACAGAAAGAACTTTTTTAATCCCTTAGCTATTATTCGCAGACTCTCTGGCTGCGTTCTTAACCGCTTCTATGATCGCTTTTAAACCGTTGCCTCTGGATGGGCTCAGGTGGCGGGTCAGTTGTAGTTGATCAAAGTAGTGATCAACATTATAGGCGAGTATTTTCTCGGGTTGCTGGCCGTTGAGTGCCGCCATTACCAGAGCGATTAGCCCGCGAATTACCCGGGCATCGGAATCTGCTGCAAACCAGAGAGCACCCTGAGGGTCGCGACTTATCTTAAGCCAGGCATCGCTTTCACAGCCACTGATACGGTCCTGCTCAGTTTTCATTGCTGCAGTGAATGCGGGTAGCTTCTTTCCTAACAACATGATTTCACGGTAACGGTCATTCCAACTGCCCATGGCGGTCAGGCGTGTAAGAATTTCCTGGTCATCAATCTCCCGCCCAAAGGGTGAACTATCAAATATTGCCTGATCGGAAACAACCTCACTACTGGAGAATGTTCCGCCAGCTGCGATCTGTTGTAGTGCACTGGCAAAGAGTTCGACTTCATCAAGGGTGTTATAAAAACAGAATGAGGCTCGAATGGTGCCTGGTAATCCAAGTCGTTCCATCAGTGGCATAGCGCAATGATGCCCGGTGCGTACTGCAATCCCTTGTTGATCCAGCATCAACCCAACATCCTGTTGATGGTGGCTGTTGAGTTGAAATGACAGTATTGAGGCGCCGGCGGTGGGTCTGCCGATACGGGTAAAGCCAGGGATTGCACTGCAGAGCTCTATCGCTCGGCTCATTAATGCTCGTTCATGGCGTGCCAGTGCTTTACGATCAAGACTATTCAGAAAGCGGATCGCTTCGGCCAAGCCCAGGGCTCCACTAATGTTGGGGGTGCCTGCTTCAAACTTAAACGGCAGATCGTTATAGGTTGTGCCGTTGAAAGAGACGCGCTTGATCATCTCGCCGCCACTTTGCCAGGGGGGCATCGCCTCCAGTAATGCTTTGCGACCATAGAGAACGCCGATGCCGGTGGGGGCAAACAGTTTGTGGCCTGAGAATAGATAGAAATCACAGCCTAAGCGCTGAACGTCAATCTCCAGATGAGGAGCCGCCTGAGCACCATCGATTACCACTATCGCGCCAGCCTCATGGGCTTGTCTTACCAGCCCTGCAACCGGATTGATCGTACCCAATGCGTTAGAAATATGCGTCAGGCTGACAATGCGGGTTTTACTGCTTAGCAGGGTGCTGAATTTGGGTAGGTCCAGATCGCCGTTATCGGTGATGGGGACAACCCGGATGGTCGCGCCGGTCTGTTCTGCCACTATCTGCCAGGGCACAATATTGGCGTGGTGCTCTAACTCTGTCAGCAGTATCTCATCGCCGGACTTTAGAAGAGGGCGGGCATAGCTCTGGGCGATCAGATTGATCCCTTCAGTGGTGCCTCGAGTCCAGATAATCTCCTCATCGGAATCCGCGTTGATGAAACTGCGAACCGTAGATCTGGCCGCTTCAAAGGCGCTGGTCGCTTGTTCACTTAGCTGGTGAGCGCCCCGATGAACATTGGCGTTTTGAGTGCGATAAAACTTTTCAACTACACGGATGACCGCTTCCGGCTTTTGGCTGGTTGCGGCATTATCCAGATACACCAAAGGTTGATTGTTTACCTTTTGATGCAGGGCAGGAAACTGTTTTCTGATGGCGGCTAATTGATCCACCACTTATGTCCGGCTCTGTTCAAGCTTATTGAGTTTGCTCTTCCAGCGGGCATACATCATGGCGCCAATGAAGAGTGAAGACACAAGCAGGCTTTCAATAAGTGCCAGATAGGCACTGCTATGAGTTGACATCGCAACAGTGACTGAATGCATAAAGTAGACGGTGATAAAAAAGCAGAGCCAGATATGGCCGCGCAGATTCTTATTTAAAATGACCGGAAAAAACATCATCAGCGGGACAGCTTGAAAAGCCCATATCATATAAGGGTTAGCCGTTGCTGGTGGCGAAATTATTAAGTGCCATGCGGTTAACAGAAATAACAGACCGAAATAACTTAGCAGGGTTACCGCCCGGCTAATAGCTACTTTTCTTGCGAGTGTTGCCTGCATTATTTAATCCTGAAGTTCTAAGCTTGTAATTGACGTGCCAGACGGCCAAGGCGTTTGCCTTGTGCCAGACAAAGGCTTGATTCTGTTTCATCCAGCGGCAGATTGCTGTCAGAACCTGCCAAATGGGTTGCGCCATAAGGTGTGCCACCGCTACGAGTGTTGATCAGTCCTGCTTCACTATAGGGCAGCCCGCAAATCACCATGCCGTGATGGAGCAATGGCAGCATCATACTCAGCAGAGTTGTTTCCTGTCCGCCATGGAGGCTAGAGCTAGAGCTGAAAACTGCCGCAGGTTTATCGATCAATGCGCCATTAAGCCAAAGGCTATTGGTGGAATCAATAAAGTATTTAAGCGCTGCCGCCATGTTTCCAAAACGGGTAGGGCTGCCCAGTGCCAGGCCAGAACAGTTAGCCAGATCTTGTTCAGAGCAGTAAAGATCGCCATCCACAGGAATGCTATCTTCTACGGCTTCGCAGTTAGCAGAAATAGCCGGAACCGTTCGCAGGCGAGCTTCTACACCGCTCTGTTCAATGCCACGGGCTATCTGATTTGCCATGCTGCGGGTCGCACCATGGCGGCTATAGTAAAGCACCAATACATAGGGGCTGGACACTTACAGAATCTCCAGCACAGATTCCGGTGGGCGGCCGATACGGGCTTTGCCGTTGGTAATAACAATGGGGCGTTCAATCAGGCGTGGATACTCGACCATCAGATCAATAATCTGCTGATCGGTCAGGCTTTTATCCGCCAGATTATTGTCTTTGTATTCGGCTTCACCCTGACGCAGTAGCTCGCGTGGGGTAATAGACAATTGGCTGATAATGTCGGTCAGCTCTGTGACTGTTGGTGGATTTTCCAGATAAAGGCGCACGTCCGGAGTGATATTCTGCTCTTCAAGCAGGGCCAGAGTGGTGCGGGATTTGGAACAGCGTGGGTTGTGATAGATTTCAACAGACATAGACATTACCCTGTAAGTCGCGACAGATATTGATGTAAGTGCGATATTGTATACAGCTTAGCTACCCGCCAAAAGACTGGCAGGGTAATATATCTGTTTAATTCAAAGATACAGGACCGTTGTGATGGGCAATCATCTGCTAACCTTCAGAGGAATATGGAATTTCATCCTGTATCTGTGCCGCCAGTTTGTCCATAACCAGGGGATATTGAACGCCTCTGCGCTGACTTATACTACGCTGTTTGCCGTGGTGCCTCTGATGACCGTTTCCTATGCGATGCTGGCGGCTATTCCCTCATTTCAGGGCTCTGGAGAACAACTGCAGGCGCTAATCTTTGAGAATTTTGTGCCAGCTACCGGTGCGGTGGTTCAGGAATACCTGAAAGATTTTGCTTCACAGGCCAGCAAACTGACAGCGGTAGGTCTGATCTTTCTGTTTATTACCTCGATCATGATGATGAAGAATATTGAGGGGGCATTCAATCGGATCTGGCGGGTTAGTGAACCACGCAAAGGAATGTCCAGTTTCCTGCTTTACTGGGCGGTATTGAGTCTTGGTCCGCTGCTGATCGGTGTGGGATTGTTGGTAAGCTCCTATATCGCTTCTCTGTCGCTGTTTACCAGTGCGACGGAACTGGTTGGTAAGGCGCGATTATTGTCGGCTTTACCGTTACTGATGTCGGCTTCCGCGTTTACGCTTCTTTATGCCGCAGTGCCTAACTGTAAGGTGCCTCTGAAGAATGCTGTTATTGGCGGTCTGGTGGTTGCGATTCTGTTTGAGACCGCTAAGCGGGGCTTTGCTCTGTTTGTTACTCAGTTTCCTTCCTACGAACTGATCTATGGAGCATTTGCGGCGGTTCCTCTGTTTCTTGTGTGGATCTTTATCTCCTGGACGATTATTTTGCTGGGAGCAGAGCTGAGTCGTGCCCTGACGGTTTATCGAGATCATCATCAGGGTAAGCATCTGTCGCATCTGCATACGCTGTTGGCCGTGTTACAGCGTCTCTGGAAGGCTCAGCAGGTGGGGGAGGTATTATCCGACCGCCAGTTGTTACAACAGGTAGAAGGGTTGGAGCAAAATGAGTGGGACAGCTATAGTCATATTTTACTGGATGCATCGGTGATGAGCCGAACTGATCGTGGCAGCTATATTCTATCCCGTGATATGGGAAGTTTTACGCTGGAACAGCTGAATCAGTTATTGCCCTGGCCCATGCCTGAACCGTCTCCGGTTGAGGCGATATCGGGTTGGCAACGGCAGTTGGATCAACGCCTACAGAGTCTGAGCCAGACCCGTCAGCAGCAGCTGAGTCTGACGCTTGAGCAGTTGTTTGTAACAGCACTTGGGCATGGTTCAGAACAGCAGGTGGGTTCTGAGTCGTTGAAAGAAACGCATAAGCGAGAGGAGTCCTGAATATGCAGTGTTTGCATGCATTTGTCAGCGGTCGTGTGCAGGGGGTCTGGTTTCGCCAGTCGACGGTTGAAACTGCGTTAGCTCATGGTCTGAGCGGCTGGGTGCGTAATCTTGACGATGGCCGGGTTGAGCTGATGGCGAAGGGTGATGAGCATGGACTGATGTTGCTTGAAGCATGGCTTAGCATCGGCCCTGCATTGGCTACGGTGGCTGAAGTTAGAAGCGAATGGATAGATAATTCCTCAAACTTTGAGGGGTTTGAGGTTCTCTGAGATTATTCCACACAGGTAGTTCTTGCCGGCTACCTGTTGATTAGTTCTGATAGCGCTTTTGGTTGCGATAGACCTTTTCCGGATACCAGACTTTACCGTAACTACCGTTGTAACGGGCTAGCGCTTCGGTTAGGTTTCCTTTTGAGCGTTTGATGTAGTGTTTAAGGATGGTTGAACCGTAGCGTATATTGGTTTGAATATTGGTCAGGTTATCGTTACTGCGCCCGATCTCCTTTTTCCAGAACGGCATAATCTGCATCAGACCTTGCGCACCCACTACAGATACTGCAAAGCGATTAAACAGGCTCTCTGTATGGATCAATCCCAGTACCAGCGATACGGGCAGCTCAACCCGATCTGCTTCAGCATGCACTGTCCTGAGAATCTCAATACGTTCCAGATCATTGGAAACATAGCGCTGGGTACGCCCTGACATATCGGTCAGCCAGACCTCCGCGGCGAATCGGTCTTCAAAGCTGCTGCTCTCTGCAAATGCCTGCTTCAGGGCTTCCCGTAATTCCGGATCAATCTCTTGGGAAGCCGCGAATAGCGGTAGTGAAAACAGCAGTATCAGCAGCGATAGTGTTAGTCGCATCTTAGTGTCCTAAATTACCGTTTGGAAGCCTTCAAACTGGGGTGGTCCCAGATAGATCTCTTTGCTCGATCCTTTACCCGCATTGGCGTGGGCTTTACGAAAGGCATCTGACTTCAGCCATGCATCAAATGCGGCTTTATCTTCCCAGACCGCATGGGATGACATCAGTGTGAACTCGTCGTTCGTTGCACCCTGTAACAGGTTAAAGGAGACAAAGCCGGGTACCTGTTCCAGATGACTGTCGCGGTTTTGCCAGATCTCGATAAAGGTCTGCTCATGGCCTAGTTTAATTTGGAAACGGTTCATTGCGATGTACATATCTATATAGCTCCTGTAAGCCTGAGATCTTTAAACAATATCTTAAAACAAAGATCATAAAAAAAAGATCATAAAACTAGCACCTTAAAGCCAGTTAACTCTAATCTACTCAGGTGGCGCTACTTGCCACGGAGTATTTTAACCATATTAATGATGCTTTGCTCAGAGGGTTTTTGCCAGCCCTGATTGTTTAGTTTTTCCAGAATGGGCAGTGCTTTAGGGTCATCGGTCATCCCTTGTAGAGCCTTGCGAAGCTCTGCAGCCTGGGGTTTAAGTGAAGCGGCATACATCAGCAGTGGAAAGGCTTTGCGCAGGTTGCTTCGGGCCAGCAGGTTTACGGATGTGAGACTAAGTTCAGAGAGTTGGTCGATGAAATTCTTGCTTAGCAGCGCGTAGGGCAGCTCACCCTGTTGTACCGCTTTGAGCAGTTGAAGCCAGCTCTTCCGATATTCCATTGATGAGGGACGAATCTGTTTCTGTGTCAGCGTGGTAAGGCCCAGCCGGTTGGCAAAGCTGCCTTGAATGCCACCCAGTGGTTCGCCATTGATACCCTTAAGATTGTTTTGGCTGGCGCTGGGGCCAGAAACAATGGCAACTTCTTCAAACAATTCGATGGGTTGCATCAAGGGAGTGAAACGGTGTTCTCGAATCAGATTAGGCACTTGCTCAGGTGCTGAGTATATAAGATCAGCGTTAGGCAGCTGATCACGATATTCTTCAGCGGTTGTACTGACGACGGGGCTAATAGACACCCCGGATAACTTACTCAGATAGATAGCAAATTCATACCAGCGTTCTGAATCACGGGCGGTATCACTGGGAGGGACCAGAAGTCGGATCTTTTCCATAGCGTCAGATCTGGGTTGGTGTCATAGGGTTAATTGAAAGCAAAAAAAAGCAGGCCTTAGGCCTGCTTTATATCTTATTTTTTCACTGTCCGGGAGATGAAATCGTTTAGCTCAGCGATTGCTATCTCCTGTTTTTCGGCATCCCGCCGGCCTTTGTATTCGAGGGTGCCTGCTTCAATGCCCCGATCTGAGATGACAACGCGATGGGGTATACCCATCAGCTCCATATCGGCCATCTTAGCGCCCGGGCTTACTTTCGGGCGATCATCCAGAATGACTTCGTAGCCAGCAGAGGTTAGCTCTTCGTAAAGCTTGTCAGCTTGTTCACGGACAACCTCAGACTTTTCATATTTCAGTGCTACCAGCGCAATACTGAATGGCGCAATAGACTCAGGCCAGATAATGCCTCGGTCATCGTAGTTCTGTTCGATAGCGGAAGCGACCACCCGGGTTACGCCGATACCGTAGCAGCCCATCTCCATGACTACGGCTTTACCATTCTCATCCAGAACCGTGGCATTCAGGGCTTTCGCGTACTGTTGACCCAGTTGGAAAATATGGCCGACTTCAATGCCCCGTTTGATGCTTAGGGTACCCGTTCCGCAGGGGCTAGGATCACCTTCAACTACGTTACGAATATCTGCAACTTCAGGCAGTGCAACATCGCGGTCCCAGTTGATACCGAAGTAGTGCTTACCTTCGATGTTAGCGCCGGCGCCAAAATCTGACATCTGTGCAACCGTGCGATCAACGATACATGGAATGGGCAAGTTAACCGGGCCAAGAGAGCCGGGGCCTGCACCGATCAATGATTTGATCGCTTCTTCTTCAGCCATCTCTAGCGGTGCTGCTACCTGGGCAAGTTTCTCTGCTTTGAGCTCGTTCAGGTCGTGATCGCCACGCACAAGCAGTGCGATAAACTCGGCTTCGCACTCTTCAGAGGCTTTAACAAACAAAGTTTTAATGGTTTGTTCAATTGCCAGACCGTGTTGTTCAACCAGCTGTGCGATAGTTTTAGCGTTAGGCGTATCAACTAGCGTCATCTCAGCCGTGGGTGCCGCTCGCTCGCCTGCTGGTGCAATCGCTTCAGCCATCTCGATATTAGCTGCGAAATCGCTGCTATCAGAGAAGGCGATATCATCTTCACCGGAGGATGCCAAAACATGAAACTCGTGGGAAGAGTTACCACCGATTGAGCCGTTGTCGGCTAGTACTGGCCGGTAATCCAGGCCAATACGATCGAAGATATTACAGTAGGTTTTGTGCATCAGGTCATAGGTCTGCTGCAAAGAATCCATATTACTGTGGAAAGAGTAAGCGTCTTTCATAATAAATTCGCGGGAGCGCATGATACCGAAACGTGGACGAACCTCATCCCGGAACTTGGTCTGAATCTGATAAAAGTTGGCAGGAAGTTGTTTATAGCTCTGGATTTCATTGCGCACCAGATCAGTGATAACTTCTTCATGGGTCGGGCCAACACAGAACTCTCGGTTGTGACGGTCACGAACTCGCAGCAGTTCAGGGCCGTATTTCTCCCAACGACCAGATTCCTGCCATAACTCAGCAGGCTGGATAGCAGGCATCAGAACTTCCTGAGCGCCGGATTTATCCATCTCTTCACGAACTATCCGTTCAACTTTGCGCAAGGTACGCAGGCCAGCTGGCAGCCAGTTGTAAAGGCCGGAAGCTACTTTACGGACCATTCCTGAACGTAGCATCAGCTGATGGCTGATAACTTCTGCATCGGATGGTGTTTCTTTCAGTGTTGCAATCAGAAATTGACTGGCGCGCATAGATTTTTTTACCTGATATTCTGAGCTTTTAAGACAGAGCATTTTAGGTGGGGTCAGCGTTTTGAACAAGGGGCAGAGAAGGAAAATAGAAAATCATTTCAAATCAGATGAATCTTTGCCAACGCCAAGCCTTTCGAGAATCAGGGGATCATCGAAGTGAAGTTTGCCAATAAAGCGGATCGCATGATCTCCGGGGCGTCTCAGAGCTCCGGGGTTACTGATTCCCATGGGCCAGAATAACCATCGTTCTGGACGTTCAGAACCGGGCACAAATCCCTCTGGGTTGAATACGGAGCTGCGAAGCCGGGGTGACGTGCTGACTTGTAGTTGCAATAGGTCGTTGAATGGGCGTAATTGATACTGTTTTTGGACGGATGCTAAGGCCTCAGCCTTCTGACTTGCGATTAACAGATGGGAGTTTGATGTCAGCG
>JAGPUU010000189.1 GCA_018067325.1 Amphritea sp. | reverse complement strand
CATCAAATCAACTTTGAAAGGAAAGAGGTTTCCTTTGAAGTAGAGACTCCGTTGCCGGTGAATACAAATTCCAGCTTGGTATTCTGTTTGTCCGGATTACTAATGCAGACACGGTAAGGCAGCCAGGACGAGTTGTTGTCGCTCAGGTTGATAGTGTCAGGCCCGTATAGCGTAAATTTAGGGCTTTCGGACAGCGATACCTTAATCAATTCCTGATCGCGGGCAAATCGTTCTACCTTTACGCGATAGTTGTTGCAGACAGTGTCTGCATCCAACTGGGTAAATAGAGCAGAGCGATCACGACGAATCTCTACCAGCAGGCTCTTAGTGTCGGTAAAACCATAGATAACGGCGGTAATAGCACAGAGCGCGACAGTTGAGTAACCAAACAGATTCAACCTAAGGAACTTTGATGTGAGGCCTTCTAACTGTCGTTCGGAGGCAAAGCGTATCAATCCCCTTGGACGGTTTATTTTATCCATCACATTGTCACAGGCATCGATACAGGCGGCGCAGTCGATACAAGCGGCTTGAAGACCGTTTCGAATATCGATGCCGGTTGGGCAAACCTGTACGCAGATACCGCAATCAATACAGTCGCCGCTGTCTTCATCGGCATTTCTTTGGTTTGCCCGAGGCTCTCCACGTTTTGCATCATAGCTGACGGTAAGCGTGTTTTCGTCAAACATGACGCTCTGAAAGCGAGAATAGGGGCAGGCATGCAGGCAGATTTTCTCTCTGACAAGACCAGCGTTTACATAGGTGAGCGCTGTCATAATCGTCAGCCAGCCGAGCATGGCCTCAGACATTTCAAGATTGAAACCATCAGCCATCATCTCCCTGACAGGGACAAAGTATCCGGTAAAAGTGGCTGCAGTCAGGAACGCCAACAGAATCCAGAGTAGATGTTTGAGCAGCCGGCGTAACTTGCGTGTACCACTGAGTGGCTGATGATCATGACGTGCCCGTTCATTCACCCGGCCTTCGGTCAGTTGTTCTATACGAATGAATAGCCAGGTCCAGATACTTTGAGGACAGGCAAAGCCACACCACACTCGCCCCCATGCGACAGCGATAAAGAATAACAGAGTGGCTCCCACAATCATCAAGCCGGCCAGCAGAGGTAGATCATGCCAGGACAGGGCGCTACCAAAGAGAATGATGCTGCGTTGTTCGAATGAGAAAAAAAGAAATGGCTGGCCATCAACCTGAATCCAGACCAGGCCGAAGTAAAGTGCTATGAGCGGCCAGGTCGTCAAACGCCTGAGATTCTGAAACCGTCCTTCTGTGAGACGGACGTGAAACTTACCATCGGTAGCGAGTGGTGGAGTCGGATCTTGCAGAACAGGTATTTTTTGCACGGGGATAATCTACTAAATTTGATGATTGCGATAGATTACGGTTGTAATTTAAATAGGAACAGGTATAAAAAAAATATAGTTAATAGGTACAGTTTGGGAAGGTGATACACGATGGCATCTGAATATCTCTATCAACGGCTGGAAAGCTGGCTTTTAAAGGGTATCGAGGAACACCGCTGGCTGATGGGGGATCGCCTCCCCTCAATTCGCGAACTGTGTAAGCAGCATTCGCTGTCTAAAGCGACGGTACAGCATGCCCTTCAACGGCTTGAAGTGCAGGGGCTGCTTGAGGCCAGGCCTAAAGCGGGCTACTTTGTGACCCTACATGCTAAGACAGTCAAAGAACCGACCAGTCGTTCACGTATTGAAGCGCCTAAACCGGTAACGGTTAGTGAGTTGCTGTTAGATATTATGCGCCGCAGTGCTGCGTTTGATCTGTTACCAGATCTGCATGCGGGTGAATTGCCAGCTGGCATCGTCACGCTGAATCGTTCTGTCGCCAGAGCGTTGCGGCGCCAACGGGGTGATGACTATCAATACTATGATACGCCCGCCGGAGATATTGGCCTGCGAGAACAGCTATCTCTGCATATGTTGCGCAGAGGCTGGCAAGTCGATATTGACGAACTGTGCATCACATCCGGGTGCCAACACGCTCTGTTTTTGGCGCTGATGGCGACCTGCGAAAAGGGTGATGTTGTTGCGGTTGAGTCACCCGGATTTTACGGTGTGCTGCAGTTGCTTGAACACCTGGGTCTGCAGGTTGTTGAGGTGCCCACGTCGGTCTCTACGGGGATGGATATTGAAGCACTGGAAGAGGTGCTAAAACGCTGGAAAGTCAAAGCTTGTGTCGTTTCTCCCGCTTTTGCAACGCCCGGTGGCGCACTGATGCCGAGAGACGCCCGTGTTAGGTTATTAGCGCTGGCGGAGTATCATGATCTGGCCATTATTGAGGACGATATCTATGCCGATACCGCCCTGGGGGTGGTGCCTGATCCTCTTAAGGCGTTAGATGAGCATAACCGTGTGATCCTCTGTAGTTCCTTCTCAAAATCTTTGTCCCGCGATCTTCGGCTGGGCTGGATCTCAGGTGCCCGCTGGCACGCAAAGATCATCAATCTTAAACTGGTTACCCAACTAACCAGCAGCCGCTATCTACAACAGGGTGTCGCACAGTTTATGGCGGATGGTAGTTTTGCTGCTCATCTGCGCCGTCAGCGCAACGAACTTCGCGAGCGGCGTGACAAACTCATTGCGCATCTGCGAGCCTGGCCTGGAGATTTAAGAATAAGTTTGCCGCAAGGTGGTTTAGCCGTGTGGGTTGAACTACCAGAAGTGGTCGATACGCTGGAGGTCTATCCTGAAGCGTTGGATCGGGGTGTGGTGATTACCCCCGGCCCGCTGTTCTCTGTATCGGGTCAGTTTAGAAATTGTATGCGCCTCAGTTATTCCCATCCCTGGGATAAACCCCGGGTTGCCGCACTGAATCTGCTATCCGAAATCTTAGTATTGAAAAGGTAATCTGTCTCGATTAAAAATTAAAAAATTGAGCCTGTGTCTAGTTTGTGCATCGGTATATTCTGAGCGGCTATAGTGGCTAAACGAGTACTGATACTGTGTACAAATATGATGAATATGATCGGGCGCTGGTTCAGGCGCGAGTTGGGCAGTTCCGTGATCAGGTATCCCGACGTTTATCAGGGGAACTGAGTGAAGAGGAGTTCCTACCTCTGAGATTGCAAAACGGGCTATACCTGCAGAAACAAGCCTACATGCTGAGGGTTGCTAACCCTTACGGTACCCTGTCCGCAGATCAGTTGCGGGTATTAGCGCGCATCGCTAATGAGTTTGACCGAAGCTATGGTCATTTTACCACCCGTCAGAATATCCAATTTAACTGGATTGAACTGGAACAGGTGCCTGATATCCTGCAGTTGCTAGCAGATCATGATATGCACGCGATTCAGACTTCAGGCAATTGTGTCCGTAATATCACCACTGAAGCGTTCGCTGGTGTTGCCGGTGATGAAGTGATGGACCCCCGTCCAATGGCAGAAATTATTCGCCAGTGGTCTACCGTTAACCCCGAATTTCTGTTTCTTCCGCGCAAGTTTAAAATCGCTATCTCATCGTCTGAATGTGATCGTGCAGCGGTTCGTTCCCACGATATAGGGCTTTATCTATATCGGGATGAAAATGGCGAAATGTTGTTCAACGTCATGGTTGGTGGCGGGCTGGGTAGAACCCCGATCCTTAATGAGCTGGCGAAAAAAGCACTGCCTTGGCAGCATATACTGACCTACACTGAGGCCGTTTTGCGTGTTTATAATCGCTATGGCCGCCGGGACAATAAGTACAAGGCAAGAATCAAGATTCTGGTGAAATCGTTAGGGGTGGAAGCATTCGCACAGGAAGTTGAGCGCGAATGGGAGCTAATCAAAGACAGTGATGCTGAGTTGACGCCCAGAGAATACCAGCGTGTGGCCGCAGGGTTTGAACCGCCGGCCTATGAACAGTTAAATACTATCGATTTAGAATATGGTGCCTGGCTGGCCCGTGACCCTGAGTTTGGTTTATGGGTGAAGACGAATACGCAGCCCCATAAAGTAACAGGCTATGCGTCGGTTGTTTTGTCGACAAAGCCCGGTAGCAACTCGCCTCCCGGTGATGTCACTGGCAATCAGATGTACGCAGTGGCTGATTTGGCAGCGCGCTATGGTTTTTCTGAAGTCCGCGTCTCTCACGAGCAGAACCTTGTGCTGCCGGATATTCGCAAACAAGATCTCTATTCGTTATGGAAAAAACTCACAAAGCTCAACCTAGGAACGCCAAATGTAGGTTTGTTGACCGATGTGATCGCTTGTCCTGGTGGTGATTATTGTGCCCTGGCGAATACCCGTTCACTGCCTGTCACTCGTGCAATACAGAATCGCTTTGATAATATCGATTTTCTGCATGACCTAGGTGATCTGACGTTGAATATTTCCGGCTGCGTAAACGCTTGTGGCCATCATCACATAGGTAACATCGGCATACTGGGTGTGGATAAAAAGGGTGAGGAGTTTTTTCAGGTAACCATTGGTGGTGCGCAGGGTAAAAACAGCTCACTGGGTAAGGTTATCGGGCGTGCATTCAGGGTTGAAGAAGTGCCTGAAACGATAGACCGGTTACTGCAAACCTATCTGGATTATCGAGAGGTGGATGAATCGTTTATCGGCATGGTGAATCGAGTCGGTCTTGAGCCGTTTAAAGAGCGGGTATATAAAACTGAAGTTGGCAAAACTGCTGCGCTGAGTAGTGACACAGAAGTAAACGCTGAGACGAAAACCGGGGTGCCTGTATGAAAAATACTATCGGTACAGTAAAGGGTCACGCTAGTGTATTGCATGAT
Organism: Amphritea sp.; assembly: GCA_018067325.1. Taxonomy (GTDB): domain Bacteria; phylum Pseudomonadota; class Gammaproteobacteria; order Pseudomonadales; family Balneatricaceae; genus Amphritea. Next base: position 813 of record JAGPUU010000189.1, on the reverse strand, counting down.
GATCCCTGGTCTTTGATGGACGATGAAGCCCTGGATAAAAGCGATGATCAAAACAGCCGCTATCAAATACTATCGCTGGAATCTCTACTTGCGTTAGAGGAGACAGGGGAGAGTCAACAAGGGCAGTATGGTGTCATACTTCATCCGGATGATGACCCTGAACTTCTGCTTCCCTGGCTCGATTCTTTAACGATAATAGCACTTCAATTCCCTCGCTTTAGCGATGGCCGTGCTTATAGCCAGGCGTACCTTTTGCGGGGCCGGTATGGATATAAGAATGACCTGCGTGCCGTGGGTGATGTGTTAAGAGATCAGTTAGCAGCGATGCGCCATTGTGGTTTTACGTCGTTCGCTGTGCGTGAGGATAAGCCGCTGACGGATGCGCTTAAAGGGTTAAATGGGTTTGATATGATCTACGCACGCTCGGTGACCCATCCGGAACCGTTATTTCGGCGCAGGCATCTACGGCTGTAAAAGCTTGCCGGATTTTTATCAGATGGGATGGAGCTGCGTATACGCTTGCCAGCTATGGGCTATCCATCCCTTTCTCAACAAGAGCTCTCACATTAAGCCCTTGTATCGCTTTCATCGTTTCTTGGGGTATTCCGATAAAGCCTTAAACCGAGCAGTAGTCCCAGACTAAATAGAATCAAGTAGCCGACCACCATCGGGTAGAGGGTATTATTATAAAGCTGGCCAATAATGACCCCGGGGATTACCCCCAGCACTGTCGATAGTGAACTAACCAGACCAGCGCCAATACCCGCTATATGACCTAAGGGTTCCATCGCAAGTGCGCTGAGATTACCGAAC
>JAGPUU010000318.1 GCA_018067325.1 Amphritea sp. | reverse complement strand
CGCAGGGGAGTATTTGGCGGGCACAGATTTATTGACGCTTAAGTACTCTGGAACTAGCGGTATGACGGATGATCACTCGGCAGGCGATGATAATGGCCGTTTGTATATTCGTTCAAGAACGGGTTCTGGAGCGACTATGTTTGTGGGTAGTAGTGATGTCTCAGGGACGTATCCGATTGTAGATGGTTGGGTTATCTACCCTTTTGTGATTGAGACTTTTTTTATCAGCCCCTGCAGTAATATCAATGGAGCGTGCGATGACGGTATTCCCACTCTTGTGAGGCAAACCATCCATAAAAACTCACAGAACGCGACTCAGCTTACCTTAGAACCGCTCATTGAAAATGTTGAAACGCTACAATTTCAGTATGGTAGCGACAGTGATAACGATGGCAACGTGGACCGTTTTGATTCAGCTGATACTGTTCCCGACTGGACCGAGGTGCAAACAGTACGTTTCTCTCTGTTGACTCGCTCCCCTAATGTTGAGGCAAACTATACTGACACTAAGAGCTATATTCATGATAGTTATATGGAAAGTGGAGCTGCTAGCACGGTCATTGCCGCAGCAGATCAGGCATTTCATCGTAAACAGTATTCCCGAGTTATTCAGATTCGTAACCGGAGTCGAGAATGAGTATTAATAGTGGTTTCATAAATAATCATAATCGTCAGAGCGGTTATATACTGGTCACAGGCTTGTTGTTTCTATTGGTGATAACTCTTGTTGGTGTTACTTCCATGAACCTGAGTACAGTGGATTATAAGATTAGCAGTAATACGGCGTTTCATGTTGATGCATTTGAAAATGCTGAAAGTGCTCGTCAAACGGCAGGCTCTGAATTGTTATTTGAATATATAAAAAACCGGGGCTGGACGGGTATCGGCTTCTCAGTTCCGACAGGTGTTGTTGTTGATGATGATACTCGAGACCTGTTTATGGGCAATGAAGAAACGGTAGCAGAGCTTAGAGATGGGATATATGGCGATATCTCTGTTCTTACGACAGATCTTCAGTTTGCGTTGGATGGTAATGGTGACGGAGACACAAATGATGGAGTCGATGCTGTGGCTAATATTATGGTGATTAAAACCGACACCCGAGCAGCAGAAGGCTCGAATACCGCTCAACTTTCAGGGTATGAAGGGGATGGAAAAGGCGCCGCAGGCGGCGGTTTTTATAATTTCTTTATGCTGATGAGTCAAGGAACGTCAGCCGCTAATGCGTCTGCAACAACCTCAACGGATTATCGTTATGTTAACTAAACAGGGCGGGAGGGTATCGATGAGTATTCTCAGTAAAATCAAAATTTCATTTTTTGCTGGTGGGCTGGTAGTCCTGGCCACGTTGTCAGCATCCGTATCGGCGGTTGATACCTCGCTAAATTATACCGGTATTCCTCCGTTTTTGGCGGCCGAGACTGGCCAGCCAAATATTGTTATCGCCATGGATATTTCAGGTTCTATGAAAGCGGTAGCATACGCGGATACGGGCGCAGGTGGTTGGAAGACCGGCTTGCATGACGATTTTAATCCGGCTAAGCGTTACTACGGTTATTTCGATAGCGAGAAAAAATATAGATACAACCTTGTATCAGGTGTTTTTGTTGCCTCTGGAGATCTTACCGGAGCAGGGAATATTCAAGGAACATTACTTGCAGATGAATGGAACGGTAATTTCCTGAACTGGATGGCGATGCGACGCATCGATGTTATTCGTAAGGTAATGGTTGGCGGTAAGGTTGAAAGCAGAGATTCTGCATCCCTTAATGTTATTGACGGACAACCACGTTATGTGCTGCTTGGTCAGCATGAACCTTATGATTACAGCTTCAGAAAAGCCTACACTGGTTCTTCTGCTTATACTCCTACAGCCTTTCCTAATAGCACAGAGTTTTTGATAAACGAAGGGATGATAGATGTCAGTAATGGGGCTTCAGCGAGCGCTGTTTCGCTAGGGGACCATATGGAGCTTGGTCAGGTCACAATGGACTGGACTAATGGAGACTCATGGAAGTCAGTTTCTTATACGAACACTTATACAGATCCTATAGTTGTCGCGTTGGCGGTTTCCTATAACGGCGGTGACCCTGCTGTTTCTCGTGTGAAGTCAGTTACTACCAGTGGCTTTAAAATAAGAATGCAAGAGCATGACTACAAAGACGGCAATCATACGACCGAGGATATTGTCTATCTGATTGCAGAGAAGGGGCAGCACACACTGACCTTGTCAGATAGCTCTACGGTGAATGTGTTTGCAGGGGAAAGAACAACTGGTAGAACGTTGAATGATGGCGATAGTTATAGAACTGAAAGCCTCACCGGATTTACAGCAGCCCCCGTTGTGTTTGCCGGTATCTCTTCAAATGCATCAAGCCGTGCAGTCCATACCCGGGTGAAGAATATATCCTCTTCATCTTTTGATGTGATTTTGCAAAATGAAGAAGCCTATACTAATGATCATCCTAGTGATGAAAATATTCATTATATAGCGGTTGATAATGTCGCTGCCGGTTCGACGTTAGATACGGGAGTTATCTTAAATGTAAGCAGCATAGGCTCTGTTAGGGAAAGCTGGAAAGATGTAGATCTGAGTGCCAATGGCTTTTCTAGTGTGCCTTTTTTTGGTGCGGCGATGCAAACAACTAATGATGCTGACCCTGCCAATGTTCGCTACGGTGATAGCAACCCGACCGCGTCAATTATTGATATACAGATTGATGAAGAAAAATCTGCTAATAATGAGCAGAGCCATAGTAATGAAACTGTCGGTTATATTGCGGCAACTGGTGCACAAGGGTTTCGTATCAGAGTGGCGGTTGATTCAGAACCGACTGGGGTTATTCAAGATAATGCACAGACGATGCGCTTTGGCTTGGCAGTGTATAACTATGATCATACAACAAAAACCCCGACTAACCTGTACAACGGTAATAGTGTCCATGGTAGTACCTTCTGGCCCTGCTATCCGGATACCTCTAAGGCTGTATCTCTGCGGACAACATACGATACCTGTGTAAGAACGGACATTCGTTATACCGACGAAGACCCTGATGGGTTGTATGGTGACGAAGCGAACATTGTTAAAGTAATCGAAGAGCATCCGCTGATTTGGGGTACCACACCTATTGCGGAAACTTTATATGATATATGGGGATATTATGGTCAGGGGAACATCTCTACCAGTGCTCCTGCTAGGCCAGGAAATACTGCATATTACGACTCAAAAAGTACAAAACCAGCGTATGAAGTGAATTCAGATTGGGATCCTTATTATTTTGCGGACTACGGGAGAAAGCTAAATTGTGCTAAATCTTTCGTGTTGCATTTTAATGATGGTGCACCCTATACCGATTGGAATGGTAGTGGTGTACACCCGGTTATTGAAACCGATGGAGTCGGTGCTATAGGGCAAAATGAAGCGCTCGATGATGTCGCCTGGAACATGCGAAAGTATGATTGTCGTGGTGAAGCTGGAATGAGCACTCATCAGGAAATTGTCTCTTACTATGTTTATGCTGCGTTGGGTGAGGGAGAGTTGAACAATAACAGTACGACTCGAATGCGAGAAGCTGCGGCAAATGGTGGCTTTTACGATGAGGGTGTCGGTGCTGCAAATGCCAGTGGTGTTAAACCAGGCGAAGATAACCATATACCCACACCGAAGCATCCAGCAGATTTTCAATCCTACTTCCAGCAAATTTTGGATGATCCAACCTTTAAATGTGCTGTAAATGAATGGGACCAGGATGGCGATTGTAATCCTGATACCTTTTATATGGCCGATGATGGTGAAGCCTTAGTAAGTCAGTTAAACGCGGCGTTAGCTTCGATTTTACGTCGGTCATCCTCCGGTGGTGCTGCCTCCGTTGTTGCATCTTCAACTTCAGGCGAAGGTGCGATATATACCGCTTTATTTCAAAATTCGCGTATTAAGGGTAATGAGGAAGTTGCC
>JAGPUU010000317.1 GCA_018067325.1 Amphritea sp. | reverse complement strand
TGGGCTGCGTCATAGCAGCCTTATGTACTGGCTTCATACATTTCAGTTAATGATCTCAGAACACTCCGAAAACGGCTACAGGTCTCCTTCCGACCCGAAGGAGACATACCCGCGTGCAAGTTTCACAGACCGCTAGTTGGTAGCTAATGACACGAAGCAACCACTGAAGGCAAATATCCCCATCGTAGCTTGCCCCGTCTTTCCTCATTTTTACGAATCACTCGAATCACTCGAATCACTCGAATCAACTTTCAGCATGCTCTTTTCACTTATAATGCGCTGATAAACTTCTTCACGGTGGACTGGTATATCTTTAGGTGCATTGATACCTATACGTACTTGATTACCTTTTACTCCTAGAACGGTAACAGTTACCTCATCATCTATCATTATCGTTTCACCGACACGACGAGTTAAAATTAACATATTGAGATCTCCATTTTCACTATTTCCTTTATAGTATTGATTATAAGTTAGTCTCTAAAAAAACTATATCAAGGAGGTTTATTAGGACTGCAGTCTTCCTATATGGATGATTCTTAATCACGGGAGGTGTTTTATTAAAGTCTTTCACGTGCGGATTTTAGCCGATAGAAGCCTATCCATAGGATCACTTTCTATGACCTCTTTTGGCACAAAGCAGAAGCAACTCCACATTAGCTCAATGTAAACAGAATGTGTGTAGTTTCTCTGCGAGCAGCTCTTTATGATTTTTCTAACAACTAGCTAGCCGCGAAGCGGCGGTCTAGCCTCTGTTCTTATCAAGCCCGGCCAAACGGCAGGGCAATCACGTCACTAATCTGTTCCGTACCTTGTGCCAACATGACCAATCGGTCGAGTCCCATGGCAACACCGGCGCACTCTGGCATTCCGTTTTCCAGAGCCTCCACCAGCAGGCTATCCGTTGGCCGTACCGGTAGCCCTTCAACCTGGCGCTGGGCAATATCCTGTGCAAAACGTCGAGCCTGCTCAGCCGCATCGGTTAGTTCAAAGTAACCATTAGCCAGCTCAATCCCAGTAACAAATAGCTCAAATCGACAGGCTACAGACTGACCTGCACTGTTTTTCATCACCTTGGCAAGGGCTGCCTGACTAGCAGGGTAGTCATAGACAAAAACGCCTCCACTATCCACCAGCTGTGGTTCAATCACATGAGACATCAGCAGGTTAAGCCAGTTATCCCGGTTGTCATCGTCCATCTCCAGCTCGATATGCTCACGGGTAATAACCGCAAGCTCTTCGGCCGTGGCTGAATAAGGGTCAATATCCAGATACTGATGAAACAGTTCACCGTAGCTTATCCGCTGGCAGGAGGTAAGCCCAAGTAACGGCACTACCAACGCCTCGACTTCATCCATTAACCGATGATGATCAAAACCGGGGCGATACCATTCCAACATAGTAAATTCAGGATTATGACGTTTACCATACTCCCCATTACGAAACGCCTTACATATTTGATAGATCGCCCCGCTGCCCGACGCAAGCAGACGTTTCATGGCGTACTCAGGGGAGCTTTGTAGATAGCGTGTTTGCCCCTGTTGTTCAGGCAACGGGTGATAGCGACACTCGATGGTATCGATATAGGGATCACTGACAGCAGCAGTCGTCATCAGTGGCGTTTCCACCTCAAGTACATCCCGCTCAGCAAAAAAACCACGGATCTGTGTAAAAATCTCCGCCCGCTTACGTAGGTTTTCAACCGACGCCGTCGCTTTCCACAATTCACTCATCAGACCTCACCTTTCAATATAAACCGTCGTGCCCGCGGCATACCGTACATCCTGCTTTCGCCACTCATGCGCGTCCATGCGCTCGCGGCATACCGCACATCCTGTACATAAAAATGGCAGCCGAGGCTGCCATTCTTTAGAACACTATTAAAGCGTCACGAGCGCAGATAAGACAAGGCATAAAGCTGCGAACAGGCGGAGTTTAGTTTACTAAATGAGCACTGTGAGCAGCTTTATAACGCAGGATTATCAAGCGCAGTAGCTTTAATTAGGCGCGAGAGACGTAATCACCGCTGCGCGTATCAATCTTCAACACATCACCCTGTTCGATAAACAGCGGTACACGCACAACAGCGCCCGACTGCAATGTCGCAGGCTTAGAACCACCCTGAGCAGTGTCACCTTTGAGGCCAGGATCAGTCTCGGTCACTTCCAGTTCAACAAAGTTTGGCGGTGTGATTGAAATCGGGTTGTTATTCCACAGGGTAACCAGGCATTTATCCTGTTCTTTCAGCCACTGATGCGCATCACCAATAGCCGTTTTGTCTGCAGCAACCTGATCGAAACTTTGCGGATCCATGAAATGCCACATCTCGCCATCGCAGTACAGATACTCCATGTCAGTATCCATTACATCAGCGCCTTCAGCTGTTTCATTCGACTTAAAGGTACGCTCCCAGCTGCGGCCAGTAATCAGGTTTTTCAGTTTTACCCGGGTGAAAGCCTGGCCTTTACCCGGCTTAACGAATTCGACATCTACCATTGAGCATGGATCGCCTTCAATCATCACTTTCAGGCCGTTCTTAAACTGGTTCGATGGGTAATTTGCCATAACGATCTCAAAATAAATTATAATCTGGTGAACACTTGCCACCGCAAAATTGACACACATTCTACTTGAAAGGAGAATGCGAGCAAATTTTCCGCGAAAATATTCCTATATGAACTCAACTATCAAGCTGCCAGACACCTGGCAAACACTGCTCAGTCAGACTTTAAAGAGTCCGGAAGAGCTACTTCGCTACCTGCAGCTTCCCGATTCATTATTGGAAGGGGCCAATCGCGCCAGCCTGGAATTTGCCATGCGTGTTCCCCGCCCCTGGTTAGACCGAATAGAGAAAGCGAACCCCGATGACCCGCTACTGCGCCAGGTGCTACCCCTTGGCGAAGAGTTAGAATCCATTCCCGGCTTCATCAGTGACCCTTTAGAGGAGATGAGCAGCAACCCGGTTGACGGCCTGATCCATAAATACAAAGGTCGGGTTTTAGTGATACTAACCGGCGCCTGTGCCATTAACTGCCGATACTGTTTTCGCCGGCACTTCCCCTACGCTGAAAACCGCTTGGGGCCAGAACAGTGGCAGAAGATCCTCGATTACATCGCTGCTGACACTAGCATCACTGAAGTAATTTTTTCCGGAGGGGACCCTCTGGTCTCTAGTGACGCTCGATTGAAACAACTCATAGATGATCTTCAACAAATCCCCCATCTAACCCGCTTACGTATTCATAGTCGACTTCCGGTGGTCCTACCGCAGCGAATCACTACATCACTCACAAACTTGTTAAGCCAAACACACCTCAAAGTAGTCACTGTGATTCACAGCAATCATCCTCAAGAACTGGACAACGCTGTAGCAAAGGCAGTTGAACAACTCAAGCATGCGGGAGTTACGGTTCTGAATCAGGCGGTGCTGTTACGAGGCGTTAACGATAGCGTCGCAACACTTAAAGAATTGAGTGAAAAACTTTTTGATATCGGCGTGTTACCCTACTATCTCTTCACCTTTGACCCAGTCAAAGGCGCTGCTCATTTCGATGTCCCCGATAATGAAGCTAAACAGATCATTAGCCAGTTGCAAGATCAACTACCAGGCTACCTGGTACCAAAATTAGCCCGGGAGATACCTGGGCGGGGAAGCAAAACCCTATTAATACCCGGTCAGGAGTAGAAAGTTCATGTACCCGCAGCTGCAGAGGTTTCTATTATTTGTCGCGCTATTGATGTTTGGCTTCGGCGCGTTGATACAGATCGCTAATCAGAAAAACAGCTCTGGCGTCCCTATCACTTACAAAGCATTGAGCTCCCCTGTTGATATTGTCGAACTCAGCAACCCAGTGTTACCCGTCGCTTATACCTCAGTAGTATCATTAAAAGGACTGCCAACAGCGGAGAAGAAACAACGTTTTATTGCCATGCTGTTACCCGCTATTCTGATCAGCAAAGCAACATTAAAAGAGCAGAGAAACAGACTAAATAAAATACTATCCAAACCTAATATAAGCGCTACTGAGCAGATTTGGCTAAATCAACTAGTAACTTTATACCGGGTAGATGCTGTCACTGAACTCAGTAGGAGAATGATCGACCTGCCAAACAGCCTGATTCTGGCGCAAGCAGCCATAGAAACTGGCTGGGGTAGCTCACGATTTTTCCGCCAGGCGATGAATGTTTTTGGCGTCTGGTCATTCGATCCAACTGAGAAAAGAATCATGGCTAGCCAACGACGTGATGGTAAAGCGGTTTATGTGAAACGATATGACTCATTGCTGGGGGCTATTGATGATTATCAG
>JAGPUU010000316.1 GCA_018067325.1 Amphritea sp. | reverse complement strand
TGCAGGGGTTTTTTCTGAGTATAAAAAACCGGTCTGGATTTTGAATCCGGACCGGTTTTTTTTGTGGTTAAATTTTTTAGTTAGCTAATGCATCAAGTTTCTGTTTTAACAATCCCTGCACCTGCCCAGGGTTTGCTTTACCCTGAGAGGCTTGCATCACCTTGCCCATGAAGAAACCGATCATCTTACCGCGCTTTTCCGGTTCAGCATTTACGTACTGATCAACCTGAGGTTGATTGGCGGCAATGACATCGTCAACCATTGACTCAATAGCACCGGTATCGGTTACTTGTTTCAAGCCTTTGGCTTCAATGACTTCATCAGCGTTGCCATCACCAGCCCACATCGCTTCAAATACCTGCTTGGCAATTTTACCAGTAATGGTGTTGTCTTTAATGCGCAGTAGCAGTCCACCTAGCATCTCAGCGGTGACTGGAGAAGCCGTGATGTCGGTGTCATTCTGGTTCAGATGCTTTGACAGTTCTCCCATCACCCAGTTGGCTGCCAGTTTTGCATCGCTTGCGGTATTGGCCACGGTTTCAAAATAACCGCCCAGCTCTCGGTAAGCAGACAGAACCATTGCGTCGTAGTCGCTCAGTTTGAATTGCTCAAGGAAACGAGCTTTACGGGCATCCGGTAGCTCCGGTAAGCAGCTGCGAATTTGCTCTACATATTCATCGTCGATGACGATCGGCAGTAGGTCAGGGCAGGGGAAGTACCGGTAATCGTTGGCTTCTTCCTTGCTTCGCATAGAACGGGTTTCATCTTTATTGGCGTCGTACAGGCGGGTTTCCTGAGTGATGGTGTGGCCATCCTCAATCAGGTCGATCTGACGGACAATCTCGCCTTTAATTGCTTTTTCAATAAAGCGGAAGGAGTTGATGTTTTTAGACTCAGTACGGTTGCCCAGCTTCTCTTCGCCTTTGGGTCGTACGGAGACGTTACAGTCACAACGGAAGGACCCTTCAGCCATGTTGCCGTCGCAGATGCCTAGATTGGTTACGATAGCGTGGATCTTTTTAACGTAAGCGACGGCTTCCTCAGCGCTGCGCATATCCGGTTCGGATACGATTTCCAGCAGAGGTGTTCCGGCCCGGTTAAGGTCGATACCGGTCATGCTCGGGAACTCTTCATGCAGGGATTTGCCTGCATCCTCCTCAAGATGTGCCCGGGTAACGCCGATCCGCTTAGTGGTGCCATCTTCCAGCTCGATATCGATATAGCCAATGCCGACGATAGGGTGGAATAACTGGCTGGTTTGATAGCCTTTTGGCAAATCCGGATAGAAGTAATTCTTACGGTCAAATACCGAGGTGTGGCCGATTTCAGCGTCAATAGCGACACCGAACATGACGGCCATTCGCAGAGCTTCAGCATTAAATACCGGCAGGGTACCTGGCAGAGCCAGATCAACGGCGCATGCCTGTGTATTTGGCTCGGCACCGAAGGCGGTGCTGGCTCCGGAGAATATTTTGGACTTAGTCGCCAGTTGGGCGTGAATCTCAAGCCCGATGACTGCTTCCCATTCCATTTTGTAAACCTCTTCTTGTAGCCATTTGTACGTGCTCGAACAAATGATACTGCGTTAAATTCTGTTACAACCCGCTCTTCATATGAGAACTGTGTCTGAGCGTTTAGCTTGCAGGTGCCTGCTTATGCCAGTCGGTTGCCTGTTGGAACTGGTGCGCTGCGTTTAGCAGACGCTCTTCAGCAAAGTAGTTTCCGATCAACTGCAGACCTACGGGAAGCCCGTTAGCAAAACCGCATGGGATCGACATCCCCGGCATACCAGCAAGGTTCAGGGAGATGGTGAAAATATCTTCCATATACATTGCAATTGGGTCGGAGGATTTTTCTCCCAGTTTAAAGGCAGGGTGCGGGGTGGTTGGCCCCATAATGATATCAACTTCAGCAAGGGCGTTAACGTAATCCTGCTGAATCAGGCGACGAATCTGCAGTGCTTTCTTGTAGTAAGCATCGTAAAAACCTTCAGAAAGTGCGTAGGTTCCCACCATAATGCGGCGTTTAACTTCTTCTCCAAAGCCTTCGCCACGGCTGCGTTTGTACATATCTTCCAGATCAGCCGGATCTTCACAACGGTGACCATAGCGAACGCCGTCAAATCGGGAGAGGTTTGAGGAGGCTTCAGCCGGTGCGATGATGTAGTAAGCAGGAATCGCCAGATGAGTATTTGGCAGGCTGATCTCTTTGACTGTCGCCCCAAGTGCTTCGAACTCGCGAATGGCGTTCTGAACCTGTGCAGTGATCTGAGGATCAATCTCTCCGGAGAAAAACTCTTTAGGTAGACCTATTTTTAGCCCTTTAAGGGAGTTATTTAGTGTCAGAGTATAATCCGGCACCGCTTTATCGATACTGGTAGAGTCTTTGGGGTCGAAGCCCGCCATGACATTAAGCATCATTGCGTTATCTTCAGCGGTGCGGGCCATAGGGCCGCCCTGATCCAGTGATGAGGCGTAAGCGATCATGCCATAGCGAGAAACCCGGCCGTAGGTCGGTTTCAGTCCGGTAATACCGCAAAGTGCTGCCGGTTGTCGGATCGAACCACCGGTGTCAGTACCTGTGGCGGCAGGGGCGAGACGCCCCGCAACAGCCGCTGCTGACCCACCGGATGATCCACCGGGTACACAGTCGTTATTCCATGGATTACGGGCAGGGCCATAGAAACTGGACTCGTTAGAAGAGCCCATAGCGAACTCATCCATATTGGTCTTGCCGAGGCTTACAGCGCCGGCAGTATTAAAGTTGTCTATGACAGTGGCGTTGTAGGGAGAGATAAAGTTATCCAACATCCGGGAACCGCAGCTGGTGCGTACTCCCTGGGTGCAGAAGATATCTTTATGGGCGATAGGCAGGCCAGTAAAGGCGTCTGCATCTCCTGCAGCGCGGCGCTGATCGGCTGCTTCAGCCTGTGCCAGTGCCTGTGTCTCGGTAACAGTGATGAAACTGTTTAGTGCGCCATCTTCGGCCTTGATGCGGTCAAGGTAGCTGCGGGTCAGCTCAACACTGCTGAATTCACCGCTTGCTAACCCCTGCGCCAGCTCGGCGAGTGTTTTCTCAAACATAATGTTAATCGTTCCTTAAAACAGGTGTTTGGTTCGGGGTTATTCGATTACTTTAGGAACCTGAAAGAGTCCGGCTTCAACGGCGGGAGCCACAGTCTGCAGCAGGTCGCGTTGATTACCCTCCGTTACTTCGTCGGTGCGTAAACGCTGAATAGCATCCATAGGATGGGCCATCGGTTTAATATCCGTTGTATCTACGGCTTGCATCTGGTCGACAAGATCAAGAATGTCGGTCAGGTTTTCAGCGTATTCCTGAATATCCTGTTCGGCGATGTCTAATCTCGCCAGATGAGCGATCTTTTCGACGTCAGTGCGGTCTAAAGACATGATTGAATTCTCATTGCTGTGGTATTTGGTCAGATAACTAAATAAAGGGGTACGTTAACACATTTGCAGCTTGCCCAAAATCCCCGCCGTTGCTACAGTGGGCCTGTTTTTTAGATCAAGTGAATGTGCGGGTGCACAATCTAAGGCGGACAACCAATGTTTAAGAAAATTCGTGGGCTTTTTTCCAGTGACCTCTCTATCGATTTAGGCACTGCAAATACCCTGATTTATGTTCGCGATAAGGACATTGTTCTGAACGAGCCCTCCGTAGTTGCCATCCGGCTAAGTCAAAATGGCGCACAGAAAACCGTTGCTGCTGTTGGCACTGATGCAAAACGGATGCTGGGTCGTACTCCAGGAAATATTACGGCTATTCGGCCGATGAAAGATGGCGTTATCGCAGATTTCCACGTGACTGAAAAGATGCTTCAGCACTTTATTAGCAAAGTACATGATAATAGTTGGCTGACACCAAGCCCGCGGGTTCTGGTATGCGTTCCCTGTCAGTCGACACAGGTTGAGCGTCGCGCGATTAAAGAGTCAGCAATGGGCGCAGGTGCCCGTGAGGTTTATCTGATTGAAGAGCCGATGGCGGCAGCGATCGGCGCAGGACTGCCGGTTGATGAAGCAAACGGTTCGATGGTTGTGGATATTGGTGGTGGAACTACTGAGATCGCAATTATTTCACTTAACGGTATTGTTTATGCCGAATCAGTTCGCGTAGGTGGTGATCGTTTTGATGAAGGTATTGTTACCTATATCCGTCGTAACTACGGTAGTCTGATCGGTGATGCGACGGCTGAGCGGATTAAACAGGAAATAGGCACCGCATATCCTACCTCTGAAACTTTTGAGATCGATGTGCGTGGACGTAACCTTGCAGAAGGTATTCCCCGTAGTTTTACTCTCAATAGTAATGAGATCATGGAAGCACTACAGGAGCCTCTGTCTGCGATTGTACAGTCGGTAAAAAGTGCACTGGAACAGTGTCCGCCTGAGCTGGCTTCTGATATTGCTGAACGCGGTATCGTACTGACCGGTGGTGGTGCATTGCTGCGTAACCTGGATAAACTGATTAGTGAAGAGACTGGCTTACCGGTAATCGTTGCTGAAGATCCCCTGACCTGTGTTGCCCGTGGCGGCGGTCGAGCTCTCGAATTGCTTGATAAGCACGCATTTGAGTTACTGACCTTTGAATAAGTCTGAATAAATTGAATGGTTGATCTTTCAAGAGTAAAGGAACAGCTTCGAATGGAGGTGTTCCATCGCTAGTATCTTCATTAGCGGGTCCCTACGGACCCGCTTTATCGTTTTGTTGGTTCTCTCAATTATACTGATCGTGCTGGATCTTAATTGGTCCAAAATGAATCAGACTCGCTCCTACCTATCTTTGTTGATTACTCCTGTGCAATGGATTGTAGATGCTCCAGCACAAGTAGCAGATGAGCTTAGTGATGTTTTGGTGAGCCGTAGCCAATTAACGGATGAAAACCGTCGTTTACGGCAGGAAGCATTGCTGCTGAAACAGCGCGTGCAGCAAATGGCGTCTCTCACTGCAGCGAATGTTCGTCTGCGTGAGCTGCTTGATGGTAGACAGCGGCTTGATCAGGATGTCTTTCTAACGGAGTTGATCGGGGTAAATCCTGATCCGTTTCAGCATCAAATTGTTCTAAATCGAGGATCGGAAGACCACGCTTATGTAGGGCAGGCTGTTCTCGATTCCGGTGGCATTATGGGGCAGATTGTTGAAGTGAGCCATTATACCAGTCGAGCGATGCTGATTACCGATTCCCGTCATGCCATTCCCGTTGAAGTAAATCGAAACGGTTTTCGTTCAATCGCATTGGGCAATGGCTCTATAAATCAATTAGAGCTAGTGCATGTACCTGATACCGCCGATATTCGTGAAGGAGACCTGCTGGTTTCTTCTGGATTGGGAGGGCGTTTTCCTCAGGGATATCCCGTGGCTCGGGTTTCCAGTGTTCAGCGAGATCCAGGGCAGCCTTTTTCTATTGTTAAAGCTCAACCCGCAGCCATGTTGAATAAGAGCCGTCATATTTTGTTGGTAGATATCCCTCAGGTAACTGAGTTACCGGCGGATCTTGAACAGGCTGTTCCTGAGAAGGTCACGCCGGAACAGGTGGGCATTGAAACATCGGAGAGCAGCGGTGAGCAGTAAGCGTGGAGGAGGGTCTATTATTCTGGCGACTTTCTTGCTGGGATATATGCTCAGCCAGATACCTCTGCCTCAGTTTGCGGAATGGTTCAGGCCAGAATGGGTGGCTATGATTCTGATCTATTGGGTAATGGCGTTGCCGGAGCGAGTTGGGTTGGGGACTGCTGCACTGGTTGGGCTTGGACTTGATCTGATTAAAGGGAGTCCGATGGGCTTAAACGTAATCTCTCTGCTGATTATTGCCTATCTGACCCTGTTGCTCTACAAGCGCTTGCGGATGTTTCCATTGATACAGCAGGCGATTATGGTGATGATGCTGGTAGGCATCAATCAATTGATTTTCAACTGGGTGCACAACCTGATGGGCACCCGCAGTGATACCTTAATTTTCCTGCTACCTGCGTTGATGAGTGCAATCCTATGGCCCTGGTTGTTTGTAATCCTTAGAGGGTTGCGCAGAACATTCAGGGTTGCCTAATTTTGAGTGGGTGGTCTGCCAATGATCGATTCTGATAATTCTAGTTTTGAACTACCTGACGTTGAACAAAAGCAGCCTGTATTAATTCTCGCTTCTGCGTCTCCCCGTCGTCTGGAGCTTCTGCAACAGATTGGTGTGCCTTGTATCGTAAATCCGGTGGATATTCCCGAAGTTCCCGGGTCTGACGAAATTCCAAATCAGTTTGTTGAGCGTTTAGCGCGGGAGAAAGCTCAAGCGGGATTTCAGAAAGCGGGCGTTGATTCTGTGGTAATGGGGGCTGATACTGTCGTGGTTTCTAATGGCCGGATCATGGGTAAGCCTACCGGTAAAGACGATGCAATAGGTATGTTAACGCAGTTATCCGGCGCTAAGCATCAGGTGATGACGGCTGTTGCCGTAGTGGATAGGGAACGAATCCTCAGTCAGGTAGTCACTACAGAAGTTAGTTTTCGTAACTTGAGTCGGTTGCAGTGCGAACAGTACTGGGATAGCGGAGAGCCAAAAGATAAGGCCGGTGCTTATGGAATTCAGGGACTTGGAGCCGTGTTTGTTGTTAATATAAAAGGTAGTTACTCTGCGGTTGTCGGTTTACCGCTGGCAGAAACAGCAGAGCTACTTGAGTCTTTTGGCATCGGTGTGTGGCGGGATTTGGGTTTATAATTCGCGTTGCTGTAGCTTTTTTAGTTTTGTACAGATTTAGCTTTTGATCCGGTCAGCTATTCCAGCAGACTGCGGCGTATACAGATTACTGACGGGACCCACAATCAGGTCACCTGGGAATGGAATATGAGTGAAGAGATTCTTATCAATTTTACCCCGATTGAGACACGGGTAGCGGTTATTGAAAATGGTATGCCGCAGGAAATCTATGTCGAGCGGGCTGAACGACGGGGAATTGTTGGCAATATTTATAAAGGAAAGGTGGTTAGAGTTCTGCCGGGGATGCAAGCGGCATTCGTTGATATAGGGCTTGAGCGAGCTGCATTTATTCATGTCGATGAACTGCAACATCCTGAAGGGGATGAGAGTTCCGGTAATGGAAAGAGTAGTCTGACAATCAACCGTCTGTTGCGAGAAGGCCAGTCTCTGGTTGTTCAGGTCACCAAAGATCCGCTGGGTACTAAGGGCGCGCGTCTAACGACCAATATTTCGATTCCATCTCGTTATCTGGTGTATATGCCAGGTAATGAACATATTGGTATATCCCAGAGAATCGAAGATAACGAAGAGCGTGATCGTCTGCGGGCTATGGTTGAGGAAGTGGTTGCCAGCCTTGAAGATCTGAATACTAAAGTGGGTGGCTTTATTCTCCGAACTGTCTCGGAAGGGGTATGTGAAGCTGAGCTGAAGCAGGATATTTTGTTTCTTTGTCGGTTGTGGGATTCTATTAATCGAAAAATTGGTGAGTTCGGTGCTCCCTCCTGTATCTATGAAGACCTGCCTCTGAATATGCGAGCGTTGAGGGATATGGCTCACGCAGGGGTTGAGCGTATCCGGGTCGATTCTAAAGAGACCTATCAGCGCTCACAGCAGTTTGCAGAAGCGTTAGTGCCAGAGATTAGTAATATTCTAGAATATTACCCTGGTGAACGACCGATATTTGACCTCTATAACATTGAGGAAGAGATTCAAAAAGCGCTGGGACGTAAAGTTGAATTGAAGTCTGGTGGCTATTTGATATTCGATCAGACCGAAGCGATGACCACGGTGGATATCAATACAGGTGGTTATGTTGGTCACCGAAATCTTGAAGAAACTATCTTTAAAACCAACCTCGAAGCAGCAACGGCGATCGGTCGACAACTGAGGCTGCGTAATCTGGGTGGAATCATCATTATAGACTTCATCGATATGCTCGATGAAGATCATCAGCGGCAGGTGTTGCGTACGCTTGAGCGGGTGTTAGAAAAGGACCATGTGAAATGCAAGGTGACCGGTGTTTCTGAGTTAGGTTTAGTTGAAATGACTCGTAAGCGTACCCGTGAAAGCCTGGAGCATATTCTCTGTGAGCCTTGCAGTCATTGTCAGGGACGCGGCTCAGTTAAAACTCCTGAAACCGTATGCTACGAGATCTTTCGGGAGATTCTGCGGCAACACCGGGCTTACGACACGGATTCCTATTTGGTACTTGCTTCTGATCAGGTTGTGGCGATGCTACTTGATGAGGTCTCTGATCATGTTGCAGAGTTGGAAGCCTTTATCGCTAAGACGGTTCGTTTTCAAGTGGAGCCGATGTATGGTCCAGAACAATATGACGTGGTGCTAAAGTAATTGTGTCCTCCATTGGAGCGCTTTTAAGAGCACTGAACCGCTGGATTGGCTGGTTTCTGGTCATTGCTATTCTATTGGTAGCGTTGCTAACGGTGGTTGTGCGGCAGTTTTTACCTGCTGTCTGGGATTACCGTGAAGATATTGAGCAGTACCTTAGTGGTCGCTTGCGTACTGAAGTTAGTATCGGTGATATTAACGCTAGCTGGGAAGGGCGTTTTCCAACGCTGTTGATTCAAGATGTGGTTATAGCTGACCACCGGTCGCAGAATATCGGTCGGGTTGAAGTGGGTCAGTTGGTACTAGGTCTTAATCCTGTATCGAGTCTTTTGAAGTGGCAGCCAATACTGAGTAAAGTTGAGCTCTGGTCTCTCCATACTGAAGCGAAGCTAGTCAGCTGGCCTAAGCCGCAAGGGCAAGACTCAACAGCAGCTTCTGAAAGAAAACCACAGACATCAACAGCTGATCCGCTGGGTGCTTTGTGGTTACAGCCACATATTTTTTTCTACGATACGCAGATTGATCTGACACTGCCTTCTGGAAAGCAGCTGCTGTTACAGAGCGATAGTATCAATCTTGAGAACAGTCAGCGGCAGCATCATTTTTCCGGTGAACTGTTGATCACTCATGAGCAGCGCAAAGTTGCTGCGATACTGAAAATTGAGTCTGACAGTTATCAGTTCGATCCTAAAACAACTAACTTTGATTTTTACCTTAAGCTGGCTGGCGTTGATACATCGTTGCTTGATGCCGCGCGGGAACTATTTCCTGTGCCGACAGGGCTTGAACAGCTAGAGCTGGGTGCTGAGATTTGGGGAAACTGGTCAAACGGACGTTTGACGCGCATGTTTGGCAGTCTGGACACGGACAACCTGAAACTGGTCACCGACAATGATCTTTTGCCCTCCCTTGAGGTACAGGACCTGTCTACTGAATTTATCCTGTTGCAGCCAGCACGGAGAGAGTTTCAGTTACAGGTCAATGAATTTTCCGCACTCATCAACCAACAGCCGTTATCGGTACCGCAGTTAGTGGTAAATCGAAACCAAGGGCAGATCGCGTCGATCGCATTGGCTGAGTTTGATCTTCAATCGATAACCGAATTTATAGGGCCTCAAGGCTGGGTGCCCGAAGCATTAAAAAGTGTGATTAACCAGGTGGCCCCAGTAGGGAAGGTGCGGAATCTGGCGCTGGAGTGGCCGGATGTTTCGGGTGACGTATTAGCAGAGAAGCTAACGGAAGAACCGCAAGACTGGACTAATCTGAATCTTAAGGCTGATGTTGAGCAAGTTGGTTTTGCTGCTGTTTATGGTGCTCCGGCAATGGCGGGTATCGATGGTTTGCTACAGCTAGCTTATGGGGCATCGGGTCTGCAGGGGCGCATTGATCTTGAGAGCGATAACCTGGGTCTGCACTTCCCCGAAGTGTTTGATAACGGTTGGGAGTTTACTTTCGCAAGAGGAGTGACTCACTTCAGTTTGGCAGAGAATATTCTGCATCTTAGTAGTGAGCATGCTGAAGTAAAAAAACCGGGCATAAACGCCAATGGGCGTTGGAGTCTTTATCTACCACTGGAGCCCGAAATTCAGAGTGAGCTGACTTTGTTGATTGGCGTAAAAGGATCTGATGGAAGCCTGGCATCCGAGCTTGTTCCTGATCATCAGATCGATCCGGGCATTAAAACCTGGGTAGCGCAAGCGATTAAGCATGGGCACATTAATCAGGGCGGCTTTATGCTTCATACCGGTACTCGGGGGATTCCTTCGCTTGAACCGCCTACTGTGCAGCTGTTCATGGATGTAGCGGATGCTACTGTTGACTATCAGTCTGGCTGGCCTGCAGTGAGCGGTGTTGATGCCTCGTTGTTGTTGCGTGATCAGGGGTTTTCGATAAATGTTAGCGATGGGCGAATCTATAACAGTGAGATCGAGCATGGCTGGGTTTATCTGCCACCGGGTTCGCATAACCTAAGTTTGCTTGCCGATCTATCAGGTGATAGTGCAGATATCGGTAGGACTTTGGTAGAAAGTCCGGTGATAGGTAATAGTAAAGAGTTGGCAGGCTGGCAGCTCACCGGGCCGTCTGAAACTAAGCTGAAATTACTGATTCCATTGAATGGCGGGGAGCCTGATATCGATGTCAGTAGTCGTTTTTCAGATCTTAAACTCATGTCAGAAAAGCGTAAGCTGAGTTTTGATAAACTGTCGGGCCTGATCGGTTATCGTAATGACAGAGGCTTGTATTCTGAGCCACTTACCGGAGTGTTTTTTGGTCATCCCTTGAGTGCCGAAATTAAAACCACCGGCAGCGGTAAGACTGAAATTATTCGTACCCGGCTTAAATCTGGAATTAAAATCAAGCAGCTGCGTGAATGGAGTGGTTTGGATCTGTTAGCGTTGGCGGAAGGGGATCAAGCTTTTGACGCTGAACTGGATATCTGTATTCGTTCTGATTGTTCTGGGTTAACGGTTCGCTCCGATCTTAAACAAACCCATCTTAATTTGATAGCGCCCTTTAATAAGGTGGCAGGTGAAGTTGTGCCTCTGTTGTTGCGTACTGACTTTGAAACGCCACAGACATTTAATCTTAAGTTTGGAAAGCAGCTAAGCGCTTGGTTGCAACTGGATAATAACCAGCTGAGTAAAGGGCGTCTTGTCTTAGGCGGTGCTGATGCCAGACCGACTAATTTTTCCGGGCTGGTGGTGGATGGAAAGTTGCAGCAGCTGGATTATGATCAGCTGTTGAATATGTTACAGGAGATGAAAATCATTGGGGGAGAGGCTGATAAAGCCAATGCTCCAGAGACTCTTCCAGTACAGCTGGACGTTGATATAGCGGAACTGAGTTATTCAGAGCTTCAGATGAGTCAGGTGAAGGTCCTGCTTGAGCGAGAAGGTAGTGGTTGGGCTGTAGGGGTAAATGGCGAGGAAATTAAAGTGCTGGTTAGTATTCCTGACGATAATACTATCGTGCCTAATCTATTGTTTGATCGTTTGAATCTCGATGCGATGTTGCCATCCGATAGCACTGTAAAGTCACCTCAGTTGCCGTTAGAGGCGGGCGCTCAGCCGATGATTAATGAAGCGACCGAGGGGTTTGTGGAAGTGGCTCAGCGTGTCGACTCTCCGCAACCGGGTTCAATTCCTGATCTGGATATTGATGTTAGAGATCTCACTATTAAAGGGAAAAACTGGGGTCAGTGGAATTTCAATGTTCGTACCCGTGAGGGGCAGACCCATATTGAGAATATCGTCGGTCAACTACCTGAATTTAATGCCAAAGGAGATATTCTTTGGCGTCCCGGCGAGCCAAGTCTTAGTGAGCTAAATTTGGTTATTGTAGCAAAAAATTTAGGTAAGAGCCTGGAAAGTGCAGGTTATGAAAAAGTATTGGAAACGAAAAAGTTCGGTGCTAATTTGCAACTTAACTGGCCTGGTGCGCCCTGGGAATATGAGCTGGCCTCTGTCAGTGGAGCTGCTAGGTTTAATGCCCGCGAGGGTCGGTTGGTAGAATCCGGAGGGGCTGCAGGTTTTTTACGGGTGTTCGGCATTCTGAATATGAATGCATTGGGACGCCGGCTTAAACTGGATTTTGCAGACCTGTTTGCTAAAGGTGTTAGCTTTGATCGGATGGAGGGCGATTATCTCATTAATAAGGGCGTCGCTACCTCTACGGCTAAGTCGCCCTTTATTATGCGTGGACCATCACTGGATATGGCGATGAGTGGTGATATCGATCTGGTCAATGAGACTGTGGATCAACAGATGGCAGTTACTCTGCCGGTGACGGATAATCTTCCCTTTGCGGCGGTATTACTTGGTTCTCCGCAGATTGCCGGGTTAGCTTTTTTGTTGGATAAATTGGTGGGTGACAAAGTGAAGAAAGAGTTCGCAACGGTTACTTATACAATGCAGGGTGACTGGAGCGACCCGAAGGTCGAGTTGCTCCAGCAGAACAAGAAAGCTAACCCTGAAACAAATTCTAACTAAGTTACAGTAAGCCCGACTACTTAATGGGTGGTGTTTTCTACAACCGGTCTTCCGCGCGTGCGCGAAGGTACTTGAACAGCTTTCTTGATGCGGCCGGTGGTTTATCAAGACTAGCTTCTTTTTTCGCGTTTCTAAGTAGCTGACGCAGGTGTTGGATATCGGCACCCGGATCGTCATCCAGATAAGCCTGAAGATCGCTATTATCACCCAGAATCAGACGGTCACGCCAGCGCTCCAATTTATGGAATATCTGCATGTGGGCCTGTTTGCCGGCCTCAAAACGTTCTATTGCTGCTTGAATGGCGTCAGCATCTTCCGCTTGCATTAACCGGCCAATGTACTGCATCTGTCGTCTGGTTGCTTCACAACGAGGCTTAAGGCGTTGAGCTTCTTCTACTGCCTGGCGGAGCATGTCGCCCAAAGGCACTTTAGCCAGCTGTTCTTTGTTCAGCTCTGGCAGCCTGGCACCCAGGGCTTGTAGCTTGTCCATATCCCGCTTACGCTGGCTTTTTGACACAAAGTCTTCATCGAATTCGTTGTCGTCGGGTTGGAAATTGTCATTCTGACTCATATAGATCTCTTTTGTAGTCTGGAAACGCTAGCTATAGAAAAAGGTAGCCAGACCGAGGAACGCAAAAAAACCAACTACATCAGTAATTGTAGTCAATAAAACACTGCCAGCCAGCGCAGGGTCTATGCCCCAGGATTTAAGGATGATTGGCAGTAAAGTACCCGCAAGCGCAGCGGCAAACAGGTTGATAATAATAGCACAGGCGATGATTATACCGAGGGTTATATCCTGAAACCAGAGGGTCGAAATTACCGCGATCACCAGAGCCCAGAGTATTCCGTTCAGTGCCCCGACTATTATCTCACGGTTAAGCAGCCAGCCAGCATTGGAACGCTCTACATGGCCCAGTGCCTGACCGCGAATCATCAATGTTAACACTTGGCTGCCTGCAATACCGCCCATACTGGCCACAATTGGCATCAGTACTGCTAAAGCGACTACTTTACCAATGGTCTCTTCAAAAATGCCGATTACAGCGGAAGCGAGAAAGGCTGTAATAAGGTTGATACCTAGCCATACAGCTCTACGACGGGTGGTTTTCATTATTGGAGCGAAGGTGTCTTCATCCTCATCCAGACCTGCCATGCTCATCAGTGAGTGATCGGCATCTTCCCGAATTACATCCACCACGTCATCAATGGTAATACGTCCAAGTAGTTGGTTTTTTTCATCAACTACGGGGGCTGATACCAGATCTTCCTGCTCGAATAGCTGGGCGACTTTGGTATCTTCCATATTCGCAGCGATTGGCGGCTTGTCTGTTACCATCATCTCCCGGACAGTGCTGCTAGGGTCGCTTACGAGCATACGGGTCAAAGGGAGGCTGCCGATATAGCTGCCTTTTCGGCTGACAACAAAAAGGCTGTCGGTCATTTCAGGCAGTTCATCGTGCCGGCGAAGATATCGCAGTGCTGCTTCAACGGTGATATCCGGACGAATGGTGATAGTGTCCGTATTCATCAGACCACCGGCAGTGTCTTCTGGATAAGAGAGTACTTTCTCAACCCGTTCCCGGTTTTGGTGATCCATTGAGCGCAGCAGTTCGTGCATCACCGTTTCTGGTAACTGCTGCATCATATCTGCAAGGTCGTCTGTTTCGAGCGCTTCGGAGATCGCCAGTACCTCTGCGGTCTCCATCTGGCTTAGTATCTCAGCCTGTACATCATCACCCAGATCTTGAAGTACTTCCGCCTCAATATCTTTATGAATCATACTCCAGAGCAGTTTTCGCTCTTTTGGGGGTGACTTTTCAATGAGGTGAGCGACTTCCGAGGGGCGAAGCGTTTTATTCAGGGTATAGCGGATCTGTCTGAAAGCGCCCTCTTCGAGAGCTGTATTCAGCTTATCTAGTTCACTCTCGGTTGTATTGGCGTTCATGGCCGGACCCCGGTCAGACAGATGACAGACTTGTGTAGTATACCGGTTTGTTAAATTTCACCGGTAAATACTTTCTGTGGGGCATTATAGCGGATTGTTTTTAAAGGAATAAGACGTGCTGGTTATTCTTCTTCATCAAAGCGGTTATTTATCAGTAGTTCGATAGCATTAAGTGCTTGTTGCTCATCGTCGCCAGTGGCAGAAATAGTAAGTTCAGTGCCTTTGCTTGCTGCGAGCATCATCACTGACATAATGCTTTTGCCATCCACTTGTCGGCCATCTTTGGTGAGCTGAATGTCGGAGGAAAAGGAACTAGTCACATTAATAAGCTTGGCTGCAGCTCGGGCGTGTAGGCCTAACTTGTTAATAATAGTGATCTGTTTTTCAAACATCTGTTAATACCCTTAATCAGTTCAGTTCACGGTGACGTATCTGGACATTATCCATAGTTGTCTGAAAATGGCTAGCCAGGCGTTCGCTGATGAATACGGAGCGGTGCTGGCCACCGGTACAGCCGATGCCTACGGTGATATAGCTGCGATTATTCTGTTCAAAACGAGGTAGCCACTTTTCCAGATAGCAGGTGATGTCCTCTAGCATTTCGCTGACATCGGGCTGCTGTTCCAGGAAGTTAATGACGCCTTCCTCCTGCCCGGTTAACCCCCGGAGTTCGGGTAACCAGTATGGGTTTGGCAAACAGCGGACGTCAAAAGTGAAATCGACATCCAAAGGTACGCCATGTTTATAACCGAATGACTCGAACTGCAGTGAGAGCTCTTGTTCTTGGCGTTTAGCGACCCTTAGTTTGATGCTGTCCCGCAATTCATAGAGTGACAGGCGGGTAGTATCGATACGTATGGTCGCGAGATCAGCAACCGGTGTCAGGAGTACTTTTTCGTAGTTAATTGCTTCCTGAAGTCCCTGATTGTCATCTGATAGGGGGTGCTTTCTGCGGGTGGCGCTGTAGCGCTGAAGCAGGATAGTTTCTGAGCTGTCGAGATAGAGCACTTCACAATCGAGTCTGTCGGTTTCTCGCAGCTGAGTATATATCTCAGGAAATAGTTTGAGATTGCTGTGCTGGTTGCGCGCATCAATACTGACAGCTAACTGATCGGGGTGATCAGGATCGCTAAGGATCTGTTTAACAAGTCCCGGCAGTAGAGGTGCTGGTAGGTTATCAATACAGTAAAATCCAACATCCTCAAGGGCCTGCAAGGCGGTGGATTTTCCGGAGCCAGAACGGCCACTGATGATAATTAGCTTCATTGGCGTTAGCCCTGCTTGAACTCAGTCACAGCGGTATAAAGGCTTTCGCATGAACTGGCACTGCGAAGTCTGTTTCTGAATTCGGGCTGACTGAAGAGTTCAGCAAGATTGCCTAACGTCTGCAAGTGCTGATCGCAGGCTTCAGATGGAACCAGCAAGACAAATAGTAAATCAACCGGCTTGCTATCAACTGAGTCGAAGTCAATTGGCTCCTTTAGTTGAATAAGCAGCGCAGTGGCTTGTTCGCATTCATCGAGTCGGCTATGGGGGATAGCAATGCCATCACCAATGCCGGTGCTGCCCAGTCTTTCACGGTTTATAAGACCGGTAAAGATGGTTTCAGCGTCAAGCTCTGGGTGTAGCTCAGCAATATGCTCGCTGGCAATTTCAAGGATACGTTTTTTACTACCCCCCTCCAAAGCACAGAGTACTCCGGAGGGCGCCAATAGTTCTGAGATTAGCATAGCGTTTTACTTACTTGTGAGTTCGTGTCTTTTCTTTATGTTTGATGATCTGGCGGTCTAGTTTGTCGATCAGACCGTCGATAGCAGCATACATATCTTCTTGTACGTCAGAGGCAAAGAGCTGGCCGCCGGCAACGTGTACATCTCCTTCAGCTTTCTGGCGGGTTTTCTCGACGCTTAAAGTTACCTGTGCATTGGTGATGTTGTCGAAGTGACGCTCCAGTTTCTCAAACTTGCTCTGAACATATTCATTCAGGGAATCAGTCAGTTCAACGTGGTGACCGGTGATATTGATCTGCATGGTAATCTCCTAGTGTTTTTGTGCCGGGATAATGCCCGGATCCTATGGATATTAAGTTATTAAACCAGACGCTTACGTTCATTAGAAGGCGGAATGTTAAGCGACTCTCGGTATTTTGCAATAGTTCTGCGAGCAACATTGATGCCTTGCTCTTCCAGTAGCTGGGCAATCTTGTTATCGCTTAAAGGTTTGACCGGACTTTCAGCGGCAACCAATTTTTTGATCAGAGCACGAATCGCGGTAGAAGAACAGGTGCCTCCGTTGACGGTGGTGACATGACTGGAGAAAAAATACTTCAGTTCAAAAATTCCCCTCGGAGTGTGCATGAACTTCTGGGTGGTGACCCGTGATATGGTTGATTCATGCATCTCTACCGCTTCAGCAATATCATGCAGAACCATCGGTCTCATCGCTTCGTCACCATGATCCAGAAAGCCTTCCTGGCGGCTGACGATCTCGCGCGTGACTTTCATTAGTGTATCGTTGCGGCTTAATAGACTTTTAATAAACCAGCGGGCTTCCTGAAGGTGGTTTTTCAGATAAGTATTATCTGGACTGCTGTCAGCGCGTCGAATAAGACCTGCATAGCTGTCATTGACCCGTAATTTTGGCGCAACTTCCGGGTTTAGCTGAACCTGCCAGACGTCCTTCTCTTTATAAACCAGAACGTCTGGGATGACATACTCTGATTGGGAGCTGGTAATCGAAGAGCCAGGCTTAGGGTTAAGGGTTTGAATCAGGTTAATTGCTTGTAGCAACTGCGGTTCACGGATCCGGGCTTTACGCATCAGCTGCTTATAATCGTGATTACCCAGTAAGTGAATATACTGGGAAACAATCTTTAGAGCCTCTGTCTGATATTCAGTGTCTTCAGGTAGTTGTTGAAGCTGAATTGCCAGGCATTCACTCAGGTTGCGGCCGGCTACACCCGGGGGATCGAACTGCTGTATGCGGCGAAGCACTGCTTCAATTTCATCCAGTTCGATACTATTGAGTTGTTCTTCTTTCTGAGCCTGGAAGTGCTCGAGAATGGACTCCAGTTCAATAGTCAGGTAGCCATCAACATTGATGCCGTCAATAATATTGGTAGCGATCAACTGATCTAGGTCACTCATGGGTGTGAGATTGAGTTGCCAGTATAGATGGTCCTGCAGCGTTTCATCCGCAGTATCATTTGATTCCATCTCCATGTCTGAAAAATCATGGGAGGATGATGACGAAGAGGATACGGTCTGGTAGGTGTCTTCCCAGCTGCTGTCGGTAGAAAGTTCCTCGGGGATATTCTCGCTCCAGTCACTATCAGCTGCCTGAATCTCTTCTGATTCGGTTGTATTGCTGGATGCTGTTTCTGCAACGGGCTGTTCGCTTTGAGAAGACTCCTGTGTAGGTGCTGCTTCAGGGCTGAGCTCATCCTCATTCACCTCAAGCATTGGGTTAGACTCCAGGGCCTCCTGGATCTCCTGCTGCAGGTCAAGCGTCGATAACTGCAGTAAGCGTATCGCTTGCTGCAGTTGGGGTGTCATGGTCAGATGCTGACCAATTTTAAGTTGTAACGCTTGTTTCATAAGTGTCGCTTATTACCGGTTACAAACGGAATTGTTCGCCTAAATAGGCTTCTTTTACCTGTTGGTTGGCAAGTATATCCTCTGGCGATCCTTCGGCAAGAATATAGCCTTCACTGACAATGTAAGCCTGTTCGCAGATGTCCAGTGTTTCGCGAACATTGTGATCGGTTATTAGTACTCCAATCCCTTTGTTTTGCAAATGCTTCACTGTTTGTTTTATATCACTGACAGAGATTGGATCTACTCCGGCGAAAGGCTCATCCAGCAGGATGAAGGTTGGCTCTGTTGCCAAGGCTCTGGCTATCTCGACTCGTCGTCTTTCGCCCCCAGATAAGCTCATTCCCAGGCTATTGCTCAGATGAGTAATATGAAACTCTTCTAATAGCTCATCCAGTTTCAACTTTCTTTCGCTGCGGTTCAGTTCTTTACGGGTTTCTAGTATCGCCATCAGGTTGTCATGAACGCTGAGTTTTCGAAAAATTGACGCTTCCTGAGGTAGGTAGCCTATTCCTTTGCGAGCCCGCCCATGCATAGGCTCTTGGGTTAGGTCTTGGTGGTCAATTCTTATACGTCCCTGATCAGCATCGACCAGTCCGACAATCATATAGAAACAGGTGGTTTTGCCTGCTCCATTTGGCCCCAGTAGGCCAACAATTTGTCCGCTTTCTATTGAGATGGAAACGTCTTTTACAACAGCACGGCCTTTGTAACTTTTTGCCAGATTCAGTGCTTCAAGTCGACTCATTGGCTGTTTGATTCTCCGACGGATGGTTTGGAAGCTGCAGCTTCTGGCGCTGGTGTTTCTGGTGTTAATTTGGGTTGAATAATCATCTGTACCCGCTCGCCTTTAGAGCTGTTATCACCAAATGCGTTAACCGTACTCTTCTTCATGTCGTAGACAATCCGGTTACCACTGAAGCTGTCGGTGCCTTGCGAAACCTTTGCTTGTCCCGTTATTTCCAGCTCTTTCGTGCGGATATTGTAATCAAGAACCTTTCCGTATGCATGGGTTATCTCCTTATCGGCAGCTGGGCGTTGTTGAAACTGTGCCAGGCGGCCTTTTGCGATGATAGACGTCACTGCTTTTTTAGTTTGTCGGAGTTCAAGCGACTGGCCTGTTATTTTCATACTACCCTGAGTCAATATAACATCGCCACTGTAAATGGTGATACCTGTCTTATCATTCCGGGTAGCACTGTCGGCGGTGATATGTATTGCCTGATGGGCGTCTTCCGGAAGAGCCTGGACCAGCGAAGGCAGGCATAGGAGAAAAGCACAGAGGCTTTTCCTTACAGGGTTAATTAGCATTATGCACTCCGGTTACATCAGATAGCAGTTTAAGAATGCCACTGTCGGTGTCTATTGTCATGCCAACACTGGTGGTTGTGCTGGTACTGTTCGTAATGGTGACTTTTTTATCTGTTTTTGCCAGATTCTGCTGTGGATAAAACATTAATGATTCAGTGCTTAAAATGTTGGCCTGGATTGGATCCGGGTTGTCTTGCAATAGAACCTGGCCGGCTAAAGTGACGAAATCATTGTTATCACGGATTATGCCCTTAAGACTGCTGACTTTATGGCTTGGTAGGTTGTCAGCATAGAGCTGTAGCTCAGGGTTTGTTACCAGGATTTGTTGTTGCACTGGCTGGTGTTCCAGCTGACTGGAACTGAGTTGCTGCTTCAGCTGGCCAGTATTGTCATAGTCTCTGATCCGGCCG
Source organism: Amphritea sp. (assembly GCA_018067325.1). Classification (GTDB taxonomy): domain Bacteria; phylum Pseudomonadota; class Gammaproteobacteria; order Pseudomonadales; family Balneatricaceae; genus Amphritea. Next base: position 8,746 of record JAGPUU010000316.1, on the reverse strand, counting down.
TTGATAATATAGTAATCGGATAGCTGGTAAGCGGGGTTAGGTTCCTGCTTAACCCGGTTCGGACGACGCTCTTCATCCATGCCAAGATAGATGACAGCGGGAATTAGAATCGCTGCGGCAGCAGCAAGTCGGGCTCGGCCGGTCAGCATTTACAGATACTCTCCATACAGAGCTTCCAGTTTTCCTTGTGCTGCAAGAATGGTTTCACAAAACTCTCGGCCCGCACCATTGCCCGCCGTGCGGCTGGTACACCAGTCTGCATGTTGGGCAACAAATTGGTGACCTCCGTTCACGGTCGCGCCAAATGCAACGGCACGAATAGCGGCAAGATCCGGTAGATCATCGCCTATGTAAGCTGTTTGAGCAGCATTGAAGTGTGTGTCTTGCCACAGTTCTTTGAGGGCGGTGAGTTTATCTTCTCGCCCCTGATGCAGATAATCTATACCCAGAGCTTTTGCTCTACGTTCTACCTGGGGGGAACTACGGCCGGTAATTATGGCGGTTTTTATTCCGCTTTGAGCCAGTAACTTGATACCTAGTCCGTCCAGGGTGTTGAAGTTTTTTACTTCGGAGCCATCAGCCAGGAAGTTCAGCTTACCGTCGGTAAGAACGCCGTCTACATCGAAGACCGCAAGCTTGACCTGCTGTAGCTTTTGGATCAGTTGTTCGCTGAGTGTTGAATGCATTAGATAACCCCTGCCTTAAGCATGTCATGCATGTTCAGTGCACCAACGGGTCGTTGCAGATCATCTAGAACAATTAATGCATTGATCTGTTTTTCCTGCATGATTTGCAGAGCTTCAGCGGCAAGAATTTCACTGCTAACCGTTGTGCAGCTAGTGGTCATGACTTCGGTAATCAAAGTGTTCTTCATATCGATTTCATGGTCTAGGGTCCGGCGCAGGTCGCCGTCAGTGAATATCCCTTGCAGAATACCTGCGTCGTTGACGACGGTTGTCATACCCAGTCGCTTCAGGGTCACTTCCATTAACGCTTCATTGAGTTTGGTGGAATCGCTGACCTTGGGAATGTCATTTCCGCTGTGCATAATGTCAGATACTTTGAGTAACAGTCGCCGTCCCAGACTGCCGCCCGGATGAGAGAACGCAAAGTCCTCAGCGCTGAAGCCGCGAGCTTCCAGCAGTGCAATAGCCAACGCATCACCTATAACCAGCGTTGCAGTAGTGCTGGAGGTAGGAGCTAAGCCTAATGGGCAGGCTTCTTCGCTGATGGTGACGTTCAGATTAGCGTCCGCGCTACGGGATAGAGTGGAGTCTGGGTTTCCCGTGATGCTGATGAGTGGTGCTTTCATGCGCTTAATCAGCGGCAGTATGGATAGTACTTCGCTGGTCTCGCCAGAGTTGGATAGCGCGATGACGATATCATTAGGCGTGAACATTCCTAGGTCGCCATGACTGGCTTCGCCTGGGTGTACAAAAAATGAGGGGGTGCCGGTGGAAGCCAGAGTAGCAGCTATTTTATTGCCGATATGACCGCTTTTACCCATGCCGGTGACTATTACTCGGCCTTTGCATTCCAGAGCCAGCATGCAGGCTTTTTCAAAATTGGAATCCAGGTGGGTAAGAAGGTCATTAACCGCATCCCGCTCCATCAAAATTGTACGTTTAGCTGATGCTAAAAAATCCAGTTCTTTGTTCATAGCTCTATATTCACAGCTCGTTATTCAGAGAGAGAGTTGCCGCCCGTTAAATCAAACACTCATATTGTATAGCAGTGCCAGATAGCCTGCATAGGCTGCCAGCAGTATTCCACCCTCGACGCGCGAGATATTTGGTGGTTTTTGGAAGAGTGCAAGTAACGCTAACAACAAGGTTAGTCCAAGTGTCATCCCGTAGTCACGCAATAGTACTATTGACTCCAGCTCAATTGGCGCTAGAAGACCTGGTACCGCCATGACTGCGGCAATGTTAAAAATATTTGAGCCAACGATGTTGCCGAGTGCTATATCAGTATGGCCTTTCAAGGCGCTGGCAACCGAGGCAGCCAGCTCTGGCAGGCTAGTGCCTATAGCTACGATGGTCAGACCGATAATAAGTTCACTCACGCCAAGAGTGGTCGCTATCTCTGTCGCGCCCCAGACCAGTAACCGGGAGCTGCCAGCTAGCAGTAAAAGGCCGGTAATAAGCCAGAAAACGGCCCACGAAGTGGGTAACTCAGGAAGCTCTTCCTCTTCATCTGCGATGTCTTCATCACTGGCATTGCGTTGAAATCGTGTGAACAGGAACAGGCAGGCTATCAGTGAAAGGATAAGAATGATGGAATCGATTCGTCCAAGATACAGATCGTAGAGGACGCCACCGGCAAGAAAAGTTATTGCTAGTAGTAGGGGGATCTCTTGTTTCAATACTTTTGAACGTACAGGCAGTGGAGCTACCAGTGCGGTTATTCCCAGCACTAGCCCTATATTCGCTATATTCGATCCCAGAGCGTTTCCTATCGCGAGACTTCCCGCGCCGGTGCTAGAGGCCATAATCGCAACCAGAATTTCCGGCGCAGAGGTGCCAAAAGAGACCACGGTTAGTCCGATCAGCATGGGGGACATGCCAAAGTTTTTGGCGGTGCTTGCCGCACCGATGACGAAACGGTCTGCACTCCAGACCAAAATAATGAAACCAACTAAAAGGGCAATAATAGGGTATAGCATCAGGTTATTTATTCAGCTGTGGTTAAAACGGAGGCCTATTTAATGAATTATACGGAATTTGTGCAAGAGGTTGCTGCAGTTGATACTGAAATTATTCAAGTTTAGCAGCAAGAGTGTTATAGTTGCCCCGCGTTTTTTGATGGAATTACGGCGGTTCTGGGTCGATTAAAGTTCACCTCTCCGGCATCAATTTATATTTGTAAGCAGTATCAACGATACTGCTTCGTAGCCCTTATGTGGTCTAGCTAGAGTCATCGTTATTATGGATTTTTTTGACGATATTATTATTGATATCAAACAACTTACTTTTAGCCGGGGGGGGCGCTACATCTATAAAGATGTAGATATACGTATTCCCCGGGGTAAAGTAACGGCGATTATGGGGCCCAGTGGTACAGGTAAAACCACACTGCTCAGATTGATTGGCGGCCAATTGAAGCCTGATTCGGGTTCTATTTTGCTGGATGGTGATGATATTCCCCGCCTCGGACGCTCCGAATTATTTGATGTCCGTGAAAAAATGGGCATGTTGTTTCAGAGCGGTGCTCTATTTACCGATATGACCGTTTTTGAAAATGTAGCTTTTCCCATTAGGGTGCATACCAAACTGCCTGAGGATATGGTCAGAGATGTTGTGCTGATGAAGCTCCAAGCGGTAGGTTTACGCGGAGCCGCGCAGCTTATGCCAAGCGAGCTATCAGGTGGTATGTCTCGAAGAGTTGCTTTGGCCCGGGCAATAGCGCTTGCACCTGCTTTGGTTATGTATGATGAACCGTTTACCGGCCAGGACCCTATCGCGATGGGTGTGCTGGTTAATTTGATTCAGAAGCTCAACCAGGCTCTGGGGCATACCAGTATTATTGTTTCCCACGATATTAAGGAAACCCTGAGTATCGCTGATTATGTCTACATAATTGCTGATTCAGGAGTGATCGCGCAGGGGACTCCTGACCAGTTGCAACAGGTGGATTCGGAACAGGTCCGGCAGTTTATGTTGGGATTACCAGATGGGCCTGTTCCATTCCATTTCCCTGCTGCTGATATTGCTACAGAACTGATGGAGGGGTGTTGATGCAGCCAGTATTAGACAGCATCGCTCTATTGGGGCGCTCTGGATTGGATAAAGTCGCAGCTATTGGTCGATCCGGTATGATTTTAGCTCATGCTATTGTCGCTCGGCCCGATCCTGTTCAATCATTTCCGCTATTGATTCGTCAGCTCTATTCCGTCGGCGTACAGTCGATGATTATTATTATTGTTTCCGGGCTTTTTATAGGCATGGTTCTGGCTCTTCAGGGTTATACCCTGCTGGTGGATTACGGAACGGAGCAAGCGGTTGGACAGATGGTGGCTCTGAGTCTGGTCCGAGAATTGGCTCCGGTCGTTGCGGCATTGCTGTTTGCGGGTAGAGCTGGTTCGGCTTTAACGGCTGAAATCGGCCTGATGAAGACAACTGAGCAGCTGTCCAGTATGGAGATGATCGGTGTAGATCCTTTACGTCGAATTATTGCTCCGCGTTTCTGGGCAGGTTTTATTAGTTTGCCTATTCTTACTATGATATTCAGTGCTGTTGGTATCTGGGGAGGGATGCTAGTCGGGGTTGAGTGGCTGGGAATTTATGAAGGGTCTTTCTGGGCGAATATGCAAAACTCAGTTGATTTCTTTGATGATGTGGTAAATGGCCTGATTAAAGCACAGGTCTTTGGTTTGGTTGTGACCTGGGTAGCAGTGTTTCAGGGGTATGATTCAATACCCACCTCTGAGGGGATAAGTCAGGCAACAACTAAAACAGTTGTCTATTCATCTCTGGCTATACTGGGACTCGATTTTATTATGACAGCACTGATGTTTGGAGATTTTTGAATCATGCGTATTCGTGGAGTTGAACTGGGTGTTGGTATCTTTATGTTAGTGGGAGCATTCTCACTGGCGGTATTGGCTTTCAATGTCAGCGGGCTGGGGCTATCAAAGCAGGAAGGCTCATATAAAGTCTATGCTTTGTTTGAGAATGTAGGCGGGCTGACTGCGCGCTCAAAAGTGTCCATGTCCGGAGTGACCATTGGGCAGGTGAGTGATATTCATATTGATCCTGAAAGGTTGATGGCTGTTGTTGAAATTGAGTTGAATGGCGATGTGGATTACCTGACAGTTGATAGTTCAGCATCTATCCTGACATCAGGGCTGTTGGGAGAAAAATATATTGGCATTACCACAGGTGCGGATGATGAGGTGCTAAAAGAGGGGGGGTATATTGAAGATACCCAGTCCTCTCTGGTACTGGAAGAGTTAATCGGTAAGTTTCTCTTCAATAACGCTTCTGAGTAATTTTTTGTAGAACCGGTTTGTTAGGAAAATGGAATTGATTAAAATGAGTTATTTGAACCGCGGCTTGGCTACGTTGGCCATGTTTTTTATTACCTTTACTGCAAACGCCTCCTGGGATGAGGCGCGAGGGGCTGTAGAGCAAGCTTCTGCTAGCATGATGAGTGTGCTTGAGAATGAAGCCTTGAAGCAGTCAGAGCAGGAAGAGCCGCTAATTAATGAGATCGAAGCTATTCTTAATCCTGTAGTGGATTTTGATTATGTATCTAAGCGAGTTATGGGCAAGTATTACCGCCGTGTAAACGAGCAGCAGCAGCAGGTTTTTTCAGGCGTATTTAAAGATACCATGGTACGTACCTTTGCTAAGTCTCTGGTTGGTTTTGGTATCGTGCGCTATGAAATGGCTCCGCAAGGTAGGCCAAGCCCTGATGAAGATAAGCAGATAGTTAGTGTTTACATCTATTCCTCTCTGGGGCAACAATATACGCTTGTGTATTACATGCTGAAACAGACTGACGGCTGGAAACTGGTAAATGTTCTGGTGGATGGAATTAATCTACGGTTGAATTTTAAAAATCAGTTTTCAGATATGGTTTCCCGTAGTAATGGAGACGTCAAACAGGTCATTTCAGACTGGAAGATAGCCATCGCTAATAACAGTAGTAAGGATAGCTGATGGCCGCTAAGGTTGAGATTGATGGTAGCTCTGCTGTACTGTCCGGTGATCTGATATTCAGTACGGTTTTATCGGTCAGGGCGCAGCTTGAGTCTGCTGTCGATAGGGCAGAGCAGCTGCTTGTAATCGACTTTGGCTCAGTTTCTCGGGTGGATAGTTCAGCGGTGTCGCTCTGGTTATGTTTGCAGCGCCGCTCCCATGGCCGGAAGCTGGAGTTGAAAGCACAGAATGTTCCTGCTGAGCTTAGCTCTATCGCCCGATTAGCAGGGCTGGAGTCTTTATTGAACTAGCCGGGCTGAGTGCTACTCAGACTAGCTGTTTCTCTACAGATATCGCCTTTTGTCATATTTTCGGCTATTATTGCCGACCTAATATTTCCCCCAAATTTTCATCGGTATCATGCATGCAAATCGAAGACGTAAAACGAATTCTGGAAGAGAAACTGGAAGGTTGTGAAGTATTCCCTGAAGGTGAAGGATGTAATTTTCAGGTGACAGTAGTCGGCGATCTTTTTGAAGGTCAGCGTCCGGTAAAGAAGCAGCAGATGGTTTATGCCTGCCTGGCTGATCAGATTGCTGATGGCAGTATTCATGCTCTGACCATCAAAACCTTTACTCGTGCCCAATGGGCAGAACAGAACTGAAGCGCATAGAGACCTTATTCCATGGATAAACTGATTATTACAGGTGGAACTCGCCTGGACGGTGATGTACGCATCTCCGGTGCGAAGAACTCTGCGCTGCCGATTCTGGCGGCAACCCTGCTTGCCGATGAGCCGGTAACTATCAGTAATCTGCCGCATCTGCAGGACATTACGACCATGCTCGAACTGCTGCGGCAGATGGGTGTTGATCTCACTGTAGATGAAAAGCTGAATGTGGAGATTGATGCCCGTACTCTGACATCGACGGTAGCCCCATACGACCTAGTTAAGACTATGCGGGCCTCTATTCTGGTATTGGGGCCTTTGTTAGCGCATTTTGGTCATGCAGAAGTATCACTGCCCGGTGGATGTGCTATTGGTAGTCGCCCGGTTGATCTTCACCTTAAAGGCCTGGAGGCACTGGGTGCTGATATCACTGTTGAGGAAGGCTTCATTCGTGCCACCTCTGATGGTCGCCTTAAAGGTGGTCGGGTGTTCTTCGATATTGTCACGGTTACCGGTACTGAAAATATCCTCATGGCTGCGGCCTTGGCTGAAGGTCAGTCCATTATCGAGAATGCGGCAAGAGAACCGGAGATTGTCGATCTTGCCGAGTTCCTGATTGCGATGGGAGCAGATATTAGCGGTCATGGTACTGATACCATTACGGTTAATGGTGTTGCGTCGCTGAAGAGTTGCTCATTCCCTGTTATTGCCGATCGAATAGAGACAGGTACCTATCTGGTAGCTGCTGCAGCGACACGGGGTAAGGTTAAGGTTAAAAATACTCGCCCAGATATCCTTGATGCAGTACTTCAGAAGCTGGAAGAAGCCGGCGCTGAAATTGACAGCGGCGATGACTGGATTAGTTTGGATATGAAAGGCAAGCGGCCTAAGGCTGTGAGTATCACTACGGCCCCTTATCCGGCATTTCCTACCGATATGCAGGCCCAGTTTGCGGCCTTGAATATTGTTGCTGAAGGTATGGGTGTGATTAAAGAGACGGTTTTTGAAAACCGCTTCATGCATATGCAGGAAATGCAGCGCATGGGGGCTAAAATCACCATTGATGGCAATACAGCGATCACTGAGGGTCGCGAAGAGCTTCACGGTGCTCCGGTTATGGCCACCGATCTACGTGCTTCTGCTAGCCTGGTTATTGCAGCAATGGTAGCAACCGGAGATACGGTTATTGATCGTATCTACCATATTGACCGCGGCTACGAGTGTATTGAAGAAAAGCTCCAGTTACTTGGCGCTAAGATACGGCGTGTTCCGGGGTAACCGGAGTCAGCTGAATACAGCTTTGCGGTATATTTAGGCATAGACTAAGCGTCTGACCAGATTCATTAAAGTGGCAACGAAACAGCAAATATGAAACAGAACCTGACTATAGCGCTTTCTAAAGGGCGTATTCTGAAAGATACGCTGCCTCTCTTGGAGGCAGCTAACATTATTCCTGCAGAAGATATTTTCAGCAGTCGTAAGCTGATTTTCGATACCAATCACGACAATATTAAGCTGGTTGTTATCCGTGCTACCGATGTGCCGACTTACGTTGAGAATGGCGGTGCTGATATGGGTGTTGCCGGTAAGGATGTATTGCTTGAGTACGGTGCAAAAGGCCTTTATGAACCGCTGGATCTGGATATAGCCAAGTGCAGGTTGATGGTGGCGGGAATGAAAGGTGCCGCTGATGTTCAGGGGCGAATGAAGGTTGCTACTAAATTTGTCAATGTGACCAAGGCGTACTTTGCCCGTCAGGGGCGCCAGGTAGACATTATAAAGCTCTATGGAGCGATGGAGTTGGCGCCTATTATGGGGCTGGCTGATCGTATTGTAGATATTGTTGATACCGGAAATACATTACTGGCTAATGGCTTAGAGCCCTTAGAAGATATCTGCTATGTCAGTTCTCGTATGGTTGTAGGTAAGGCTGCAATGAAGATGAAGCACCGACAGATACAACCTATTCTTGAGTTGTTGACGGCTGCCGTTGAAGCCCGTAAAGAAGAAGCGTTAATGGAGAAGGCTGAATAAAAATGGCCAAACCAGAAATTTTAAGATTAGACAGCCAGCAGTCGGATTTCAGTGAGCAGCTGGATAAGCTGCTGGCGTGGGAATCGGTTTCCAACAAAGAGGTAAACCTAATTGTTGGTGAGATCCTTGAGCGGGTTAAAGCTGAAGGTGATAAGGCGGTGGTTGAGTATACCAACCGTTTTGATCGTCTCAGTGCCGGCTCCATGAAAGAGCTTGAGTTTTCCCAAGAGGATATGCAGCGGGCTCTTGAGAACCTTCCTGCGGATCAGTACAAGGCGTTAACTGTCGCCGCTCAACGTGTACGTGATTATCATGAGCGGCAGAAAGGCGAGTCTTGGCAATATCAGGAAGCTGATGGCACTTTATTAGGTCAGAAAGTAACCCCGATGGAAAAAGCGGG
>JAGPUU010000315.1 GCA_018067325.1 Amphritea sp. | reverse complement strand
AGACTGACATTGCCTAACTGCTTACACCAGAGGGGCTGACGTTCATTCAGATAGCGGCGACAGAATAAGGCGATCGCAAGTGAAGCAAAAAGGATTGATATTGGTAATGATAGTTTGTCACCGAGTTGATCGGCATAAGGTTGTAACAGGGCCGGTAACTCGTTGCCCATAGCAATTGAGCCACTGATGATCTGAGCGGGCCATTGGATGCTTACAGGTTCGGCACTGGGAAGCCATAAAAGGTGTTTGTTAAACAATGACTTACTATCGCTGATTTGAGCATTAAACTGCTCCTTAATCAGTAGTAACTGGGATAGCTCACTGATCTGTTTTTGCTGCAGTGTTCGTTGTTCCTGAATCAATTCGGTCAGGCTGACTTCCAGCTGATTCAGTTTCGTCAACTGTTGTTCCGATAAGTCCTTGGCCATTGAGGGTTGGAGCGGCTGGCTGAGTGTCAGTTGACTCAGACGAAGTTCTTTAAGCCGGTTTTGGGTTGCTTCGGTTTTCAATGTTTTGGGTAACTGCTGAATATGCTTTCGAACCTCAGAGCCGGTATAGCCAAGGCCGAGTTCCAGTTGTAACTGAATCGCATCGTATGTCTGTCGGATAACCTGTAACTGTTGTTCCAGTTGCTTGCGATGTTGGATAGTTTGCTCGATTTCAGCAAGAGCCAGACGGATAACCCCAGCGGTTTCGTTATTGCGGTTGAGGGCCTGCTGTAATATCGGGTTACTGTCGGTATCGGATGATTCAAGTTGACTGAGGGTCTTTTCTGCTGCTGCCCGGTTTGCCTGCTGTAGCCGTAGTTCTGCTGCGTTTATCCATGTGGTGTAAGTTTGAATTCTGCTTTCAAGGCTTTTCTGGCCGAGTATGGCGAGTTCAGTCCGGCCGGGAAGCGCCAGTATTTCCAGTTCAGTTACTTCCAGTGTTGATTCCAATACCAGTTGCTTGTAGCTCAGTGCTTCGTTTCGGGCCTTTTGTAGCTCGGTTTCTTTTGCCGCAGCAGGCAGCGACTTATTTGAATTGTTAAGTTGTTGTTGCAGTGTCGACTGCTTTTCGCGTTTACTAAGTAGTAGTTTATCGCTGTCGCGAAGGGTGCGGTTAAGTTCGTCCTGACTTTGTTCCAGATTGATCAGTCGGGCTTTTGTTTTGACCAGCGTAGGTTGTAGTTCAGTTTCGGCGATTCCTGCGGGTGGGAGCTCTGAATCAGGTTGCTGCGCAGGATTCTTAGCTTGTTCCAGTAGTTGTGGTAAGGCTTCAATTTCGCGTCGTAGATCCTCTGCCTGCTGGCGCAGTCTCAGGGTCTCCTGAATATTTTGAAGGCTTTGCTGATAGGCCTCTGTAAATGGGCTTTGCGGATCGCTTTCTAACTGCTGAAGTTGGCTTTTCAGCTGGTTCATTTCAGCTGTAAAATCATGGGATTCGGCGAACCCTTTCAGGCTAAACAGTATTAGAAAAATGAGTAACAGTCGCATAAATTCTGCCTTCAGGTGGTCAGGATTACTATATACGCCTAACGCGGTTGCACAAGGAATAAGTTGTGAATCTGATCTAGATTATAGAGTAAGCAACGCGTCATGATGCTTGCTGTGGGTGGGTGTGGCAGAGTAGGGGAATGGATATGCAGATGCTAAATGTCACCTTGTTACGTAACAAACTGCCCGTGTATAACCGGGAGGAGGGTGTTTGTAGTAGCGACATGCTGGAAGAGTATCTTGAGTGTTATCAGCTTAATCAGATCCTTCATGCCGGTCATAAACTGTACGCTACGCAGCAGACAGTGCTGGGTAGCACTCTGTTTGTGCAGCATTACTGCAGTCGTTATGAAAGCCGGGGTACGGTGGTTGTACTGCATGGCTATTTTGATCACAGTGGCTTGTATCGTCACCTGATCTCGTATCTCTTGGAAAACAACTGGGATGTTTTGATATATGATCTTCCCGGGCATGGGCTCTCCCAGGGCGAGCCTCTCGCTATTGATAGCTTTGAAACATACGCCTGCCAGTTGACCGAGCTGCTGAATAGCCGTCGGGATCGACTAAAAGGTCCCTGGGCTTTGCTTGGCCAAAGTACCGGTGCTGCAATATTGATAGAGCAGCAGTTAAAATTTGGCCATCAGGATTGGCCCATACAGGAGCAGATTTTTCTCGCGCCTTTGATACGCCCTTGTGGTTGGCAGGAAATAGCTAAGAAATATCGTTGGTTGAGGTTCTTGATCCGCTCCGTCCCCCGCACCTATGGAATGAGCTCCGGTGATCAGACCTTTCTTGATTTTGTTCGTTATGAAGATCCGCTGCAACACCATCGGGTGCCGGTGCGCTGGATTGGCGCGATGTTAAGTTGGGTTGAGGGTGTAGAGAAACAGTTGGGACATCTGCCAACGACGCCTCTGTGTATTCAGGGTGTGGAGGATGAGACGGTTGAGTGGCGGCACAATCTGGGTGTTATCGGTCGCTTATATCCCGGTCTGGAAATTAAGCTACTTCAGAAAGCACATCACCATCTGGTAAATGAGGACACGACAATCAGGCTGCAAATATTCAATCTGATACAGCAGGCGTTAAATCGAAAAGTCCGGTAATAAAGCGCCAGACAATAAAAAAGGCAGCCTGGGCTGCCTTTTTTCTTTTAAGTCTGACTCAGTAAGCCAGAATCAGAACAGGCGACGGCAGCGAACGGTGCCCTTAACCTGCTTCAACTTGCTCAGTGCTACTTTAGAAGTATCCGCATCGACATCGATGACCACATAGCCAACTTTTTCATTGGTTTGCAGGTACTGGCCGCTGATGTTGATGTTGTTATCTGAGAATACGTTGTTGATCGCACTCAATACGCCTGGGATGTTCTCATGAACGTGCAACAGACGGTGAACGTCAGGATGCTCTGGCAGAGACACTTCAGGGAAGTTAACAGAGGTAATGGAAGAACCATTGTCACTGTATTTGATCAACTTTTCGGCTACTT
>JAGPUU010000314.1 GCA_018067325.1 Amphritea sp. | reverse complement strand
ACCACCACTTCCGGCCAACGAAGCACCACTATCTTCAATTTTTTGCTTCAAACCATCTTGGAAAGCTTTACCCGCAGCGATTATAGCCTCATCAGAAACATCAAGCCCTTTAGTCGACCAAGCCTGGACGGCGTTGTTACCCAGTGCCATTAAACCGAGCTTGTACATACCGTTTTCACCCGTGAAGTCGACAAACTCACCACTCTTTAACTCTGCCAACATTTTTGATTTTGCGGCCTCACTGATCTGTACGCTGTCTGCGTTATCCTTCTTAACCGGTAAATTATTGCCGCCTGCGACGGCAATACTTGTATCAGTATCACCCGGCTGGCTCTGGCTTATTGCGAACGATTGCCCGTAACTATGTACCATCATATACACTCCCCCCTATGCTCATCTAAGGTCAGCAATATACATGCCATAGAGAGTACCAGAACCTAGTACATGTAAAGGGTCACATAACGGGGGCAGAGTAGAATGACGCTAAGGGAAACCTGTCTTCATCACCTCAGCTTTAGCAGGCTCAGTTACAAGAATTTATTAAGCGACTCATGCAACCTCTAAAGCTTCCAAGAAATCATCCCGAATAATATCAAAAGACTCTATCCCAACAGAGACTCTGATCAAGTTGTCTTCTATGCCCAATTTCAAACGTTCGCTGCTATCTAATTCACGATGGGAAGAGACTGCGGGTACGATCAACATTGTTGCGACATCGCCAAGCGATGGCCCATAAGGAATATTTTCAGCGGCTCTTAAGAAAGTGTTTAAGTTTTCATACCCTCCCTTCAGCACAAAACTCACCATTGTTCCAAAGCCACCATTGAGCAACTCTTTTGCTATCGCATGATCAGGGTGTGTTGAAAGACCAGGATAGTGAACTCTAGACACCTTTGGGTGTTCGGATAGAAGACGTGACAGTTTGCTAGCATTCTCTTGTGCTTGTTTCAGGCGTAAATCAAAGGTGTGCAACCCCTTTTCTGCCAGCCAACAGTTGTGTGGGCTAGCGTTTAAACCCAATGTTGAAACCGTTTCATCTAGCTTGTTTAAGAGCTCTGGGTCATTTGCACCGATATACCCAAGATTCAGGTCACTATGTCCCGAGAGCATTTTAGTAACCGAATGTATGACCATGTCTGCGCCATGATCAAGTGGGTTAAATCCGGTGGGCGTCGTAAATGTATTATCAATCACCAGCAATGCACCGACATCCTTGGCGGCCTTCGTCAACGCCGGGAAATCAGTCACCCTTAACATAGGGTTTGATACAATTTCAGCTAAAATAATTTTGGTACTGGGGTGTATCGCATCTGCAAAAGTACTTGGATCTGAAGCATCGAAGAAGGTAGTTTCGAACCCCAGACGCGGCAGTACCTGAGATGTCATTTTCAAAGATTGACCATACAACTGCGTTGCAGCCGCGATGCTGTCGCCCGCCTCTAATAAACCCAGAAAAACAGCCGAAATTGCTGACATACCGGAAGCGGTCATCACCCCTCCTTGAGCATTTTCCATCCATGATATTTTGTCAGCCATCACCGCAGAGTTGGGGTTACCATAGCGGGCATAAGTAAACCCTTTAGCCTTTTTCTCATACACAGCTTTTAATTGATCGACATCTGAATAGTGATAAACCACTGATGAATACAGTGGTGTGGTGAGTGGACTACCAATATTTTCAGGTTCGTTGCTTCGCCTGACTACCGAACGACGTTTATTGCTCATATGCAGATTCGCTCACCAATAATATTTCTCTAGTCATACTTAGATCGAGATTATTAATCTTGAATTAGAAGCTGCCTAATTCATTCTGGATTACGTCTTATCTATCAAGTTTTCTAGCCTAACGCCTCCATGATGGTAGCCAGCGTGCGAACGCCCTAATTGACGCCGTTGTTCAGTGGGTTTATCCCGATTCCACGACAACCATTTTAAACATGAATACTTGATGGCGCGCAGATCGATACCTCTACTCTAGTCTAAATATACGAAACAAGTATTAGAAGATTGCCATGCCTGAACTAAGGAAGCGATTGATCTCTCACGAAACAACGTCCTGCTAGTATATATATCTAAAATAACGGCCTATGAGCAAGCCACCTTATCGCCCTCCCACAATTAGCAATAATCAACGTACCGCAACCCAAACCCTTACTGCTATAATGCGTCCTACTCCCCTTATGACGACCTACCCGAGCCTCTATGCCATTTTCAAACCTTGGATTATGTAATCCGATTCTACAAGCTATCGAAGAATTGGGTTATACATCGCCTACCCCTATCCAGAAGCAAGCTATCCCCATCATTCTTTCGGGTAAAGATCTTATTGCCACCGCTCAAACCGGTACCGGCAAAACCGGTGCGTTTGTTCTGCCGATATTAGAGAGATTTAACCAAGAACGTACCTTGCGTGGTAAACGCATACGCGCGCTTATTCTGACCCCTACACGGGAATTAGCCGTTCAGGTTGCTGCTAACGTTGCTGAATACAGTAAACATCTGAACCTAACCTCTATGGCTGTTTATGGCGGTGTTGATTCCGAGCCACAAAAAGAGCGTTTAATCGAAGGCGTTGATATTTTAGTGGCGACACCGGGTCGGTTGATTGACCTGGCTCATCAGCGTGCCCTGCATTTTGATGAACTTGAAGTACTGGTATTAGATGAAGCCGACCGAATGGTAGATATGGGTTTTGTGGGTGATATCAATAAGATCGTTGATCGCTTACCCGAAGCACGCCAGAACCTACTGTTTTCGGCCACTATGTCCGACGACGTTCGCGATATCGCCGATAGCTTTGCAGATAGCAAAGTAAGTAACCCAGCCGTTGAGATATCAGTTTCACCTAAAACCAAAGCGGCATCCACTATCAATCAGTGGTTAGTCACGGTCGATAAAGACACAAAATCTGCATTATTGAGTCATCTGATTAATGAGCAACAGTGGGATCAGGCGCTAATTTTTATCGAGAAAAAACACGCTGCCGCCAAGCTGGTCGTCCAGCTTGCTAAGCGCGGTATTGTAGCGGAAGCAATTCACGGTGATAGAAGCCAGGTCATGCGTGAAAAGATTCTGGCCGATTTCAAATCGGGTAAACTAAAGTATTTAGTCGCCACGGGGGTTGCCGCGCGGGGTTTAGATATTGGTGAACTAAGTCGCGTTGTGAATTACGACATGCCTTTCAAACCAGAAGATTACATCCACCGCATCGGCCGAACCGGTCGTGCTGGTGCCACCGGTGAAGCGATATCTTTTGTCGCCATGGGCGATTTCAAAAACCTATGCGCCATTGAGAGCCGCCTAGACCAGATAATCGACCGAAAAGAGATCGAAGGCTTTCCGGTTCGAAAAGAGGTTCCGATCTCTGTTTTGAACTTTGTCCGCACCAGCAAGCCACCCATGCCTAAGGCTCGATCAAAAACAGCCTCGTCAAATACCCGAGGCAAAGCCCCCAACAAGACCTCTGCTAAAAAACCTTCAGTCGATAAAGATGAGAACCGACCGAACAAACATATTTGGGGCTAAGGGAGAGTGAGGGAGCACATTGCTCCCTTGATAGAAAACGCTTCGATAATCAGCAAGAAAAAACGGCCAACGTGATGACCCTGTTCACCGGTTGTGACTTTAGAGCGTAACGCTGCTAGTAATGTATTTCACGCGCGTAGTGCGGATCACTGTGCAACGCCCAATATCTATCTTGCAACTCCTGAGTAATCGGCCCCAGGCTTCCGGTGCCAACTGTCTGACAATCAATTCTTGTGATCGCCATTATGCCTCCCGCTGTGCTTGTAGCAAACAGTTCGTCAGCTAAGCGGGCCGCCTCTGGGGTGAGTTCGCCCTGTATGACTTCGTAACCAAGCTCATTGGCAATGTCTATTGCGGTCTTGCGAGTAATCCCTTCAAGAACCCCCTCTCCCGGCGTGGTGAGAACTCTATTTTTCACAGCAAATATATTAAACCCGGGGCCTTCGGCAATATTCCCTTTTGCATTCACAACCACAGCGGTTTCACCGCCTTGGTCGTAAGCTTCAAACTGCCCCATTACCAGGTCAAGCCAATGGTAATTTTTCACAGTCGGATTAACTGACTCTGGAGGTATCCGTTGCCTTTGGCTCACGATGAGATCTAACCCTTTACCAGGCGGTGTAATCCAAACGAAAGGGACCGCAAAAGCAAAAAAGCGATTTCTACAGGTTCTCGGATCTCGCGAGCCAGGTTCTGGGAGCCCTCTGGTTGTGATCATTTCAACATAGGCGTCCTGCAATCCACTCTTACTGACACAATCGCTTAAGATGCCAGAAAGCTCTTCACGGGTGTAAGGAATAGACATGCGCAGTGCCTTCATGCCGGAAAAGAAACGATCGAGGTGATCATCGAGTCGAAAGAACTTTCCACCTCGGACATGGACCACATCATATGTCGCATCTGAGTGAAGAAAACCCCAATCAAGCAGCGATATCTTCGCCTCAGATATCGGCACATACTCTGCATCAATAAACGCAGATCCCTTGGAAAAATCCGGCATGATATTTCTCGATATTTATAGTGATTGATTTAGCTAAGGGCGTTTAAGCTCTACACATTCAGAGATTAGGCTATAGTGATCTCCACCCATCTTCCCTACTGAATCAATTAGTTGCTGATTTATTATTCCATTTTCATACAAGTCATCCTGGACATAAATGGACTTCACATCTAAAAGTACAACGGTGCCGCCCATCGGTAAATCACTAATAGAAAGGACTTCTCTTAACGTGCACTCGTAACGAATGGGAGAGTCTTTAACCGAGCGAGGCTGAACTTTATCGCTAGCACAATGGCTGACGTCAGCGAAATCAAATTCGCTTTCATCCATGTTAAGCGTAGTACTTGTAAGGCTCATTTTTTCTAATAACGCAGCATTGACTATGTTAACAACGCACTCACCCGTTTCAATGAGGTTTCGTAGTGTATCTTTTTGTACCCCACTTCGCGGATTTACCTGGGTGTAAAGCAGCACAGGAGGGTTGCAGCTGGCAACGGTAAAAAATGAATACGGCGCTAAATTATCAATATTATCGCTTGAGCGTGTACTCACCCATGCAATAGGTCTGGGAGTGACTCCGCCGTTCAGGAGGCGATATTTTTCTTGGTTCTCTAATTCTGAAGCATCAAAAATCATTTGTTTTCCATTTAGTAATGCGGAACGTTGGCGGCTTAAACTCCACGCCTTCTTTTACAGCTAAGATCGCCAACAGCGGCCCAGCGGAACCTAGCCAAGGGTAAAAGCCCCACTTTATTCTTTGTTGAGTATTCGGTTGTTATATTCCGGGTCAAATGCGGTAACTTTCAGCGCAATTTTGAGTATCTTAGCAGTGCCTTCACTATCGTTTTCATCAATATAGACAGTACTTCCGTCAACTAATTGAACCTGCAGTTTCCGATATGGTTTTTCTTTAAGCCATTCAAGGAATACCGACACGAGATTCGCAATCAGGATTTCACTGCTATCAGTACTGACAACTTCAACAGTCTCGTCCATAGCCACCACAAACTGTCGTGTTGCCGGCACCTTTCGGTATTCTATATGTCGCTTTTCAAACAAAGCAATCAGCGTATTTTCAGGGTCAAAAAGGGTTAACTCAAATAGCGTATTTTTATTCATAGATATGACTCGGTAACAATATGATTTAAACATAACCTGTAGAGGCACAAGGCGCGAGCGATTCAGTTACCCGCACAACTCACTTTGATGAGTGTTACTCAAACTCTTGGTATTCAGGCAAGTCATTTATGATTGAATACCAACTGGCCTTTTGGGATACCCATATATGATTCGCTTCCCTGCTCATAGGGTCGGTATCCAGAGAACCCAAACGCAATATCAGATGCTCGGTACCTTCTCGCTTGGCATAAACCTGAGTACCACAGCAAGAACAAAAGTGACGCACTTTACCGGGAGACGACTCATATGAACTTAGTGACGCCTGGCCGGACAAATTGAAGTCACAGTCTTTAACCGCTGCCACACTTGAAAACGCCGCCCCATGTGCTTTTCGACAGGTTTCACAATGGCAATGGACAATATCGCCAACCTCCCCTGTGATCTCATATTTAACCTTACCGCATAGACAACTACCGGAAATCATATACACCTCGACTGGGGTAACTCACACTCATAACGATCAATAACAAGCCGGGCCGCAACCAGATTGCTTGCAGAGACTCAGGCCCGAAAAGCCTGAGTTGAATAATTTGTTATGCCTCTACATAGCAGACTGCCTGTAATTTATTGCCGTCTGGGTCTCTCACATAGGCTGCGTAATAGTTTTCAGCATAATTGTCTCTGATGCCCGGCGCACCTTCATCGATACCTGAATTTGCCATAGCGGCTGCATAGAATGCATCTACTTCAGTGCAAGACTCTGCCAGGAATGCGACATGCGTTCCGTTACCCCAGGTTGCAGGGCGGCCATCATACGGTTGATAAAGATAGATGTAAGGCATTTCACCATCCTTCGCATACATTGGTGGTTTACCTTCGGGCTTACAAACGCGAGAAAAGCCCAGCGTAGTCAATACAGCATCATAGAACTGTGCTGCTTTACTCACATCGTTTGTTCCTAGCGTAATGTGACTAAGTGCGGGGGAATGACTTGCCATAGATTACCTCTGATTCTTGGATGCATAACGCCAGCTTATGCAGCAAATTGTAGCGGGCTAAAATAATGAGTGAAGCGAACACAGCCTGCTGCAATTTGTCCGTTTCAAAATCTTGTTATATGTCATCTTCAAAGTGAACTAAAGAGCGTAAAAAAACAATGGATAAAAAACCCCCTCAAGGTACCTATAGTTGCACAATACAAGACCCTAGGCGTCCGAACCATTTAACGTACAAT
>JAGPUU010000306.1 GCA_018067325.1 Amphritea sp. | reverse complement strand
AAAACGACTGGGAATGAGCGTTATTGCTGAAGGAATTGAGACTCAGGAACAAGCCAGTTTTTTACGCAATAACGGATGCGATGAATTCCAGGGGTTTATGTACAGCCACCCGCTGCCAGTTGATAAAATGACCCAACTATTACGCGAAGGCGCCGTCATTGAAATTAACCTAAAACAGAAAGAGTACGAAGTCAGTTAACACTCTTTCTACGCTGTCAGATCCAACTGCGATAGCTCTTCTAACAACCAGCTACCGGCCGTGCCCAGAGAGCGATTTTCAGTCCATACAACATCAACTCCTTGTAACGAGGCTACCTTCTGATAGTCGCGCTGCAGAATATGCAGCTCTCCGCTGGCTAGCTTTTCTTCGACGACATTGCGGTGCAGAAATGCCCAGCCCAGGCCGCTGCAAAGCAGATCCAGAATCAGGTACGGACTTTCAGAAAACCAGACACTCGGACTTAACATCAACCGCTCATGACTTCGATCACTCAAGTCCAGACTGCGTAAAACTAGCTGACGATATGCACGTAGATTCGCATGACTGACCGGCTGCATAGCAACAACCGGATGGTCGTGTCGACAAACAGCTACCGACTCTGAATAACCAATACCCCGAAAGCCAAACCCCTGGGGATAAGCTTCCCGTTCAAGCATCAAACCTATATCAGCCCGGTTAGTGCGAATCAATTCGGCAACATCACTGCCACCTGGGTCGAGCAACTCAAGTTGAATATGAGGGAAGCGCTGTTCAAACCGGTGAAGAATATCCAGTAGCTGCCGGTTAGAAATACTCTGCTCAACCGCCAGACATAGTTCAACTTCATCGCTCTGGCCTAACGCCTGCGCGTGTACCCGAAACTCATGCTGACTGTGTAATACCGTTCGCGCGTATTCCAGCAACGCCCGACCACATTCGGTTAATACCGGATTACGGCTGCTCCGATCAAACAAGACAACATTGCTATCCAGTTCCAGATTACTAATCGCCGTACTCACTGCCGACTGGGCTTTACCCAGCCGACGAGCAGCTGCAGAAAACGACCCCGTCTCCGCCGCTATAACAAACGCTTCTAATTGATCAATAACAGCCATAAACGCAGCCTCAACCTATCTGATTAACAGATAGTATCTAACTTTTATCTATCTATTTAAAGCTTAGAATGGCCCCACCTATGAATCAGTCATTTATCTACCCATCGCAAGGATCCATCATGAATCAGCCAATTATCACCCGCACACCGCTGGACCGCCTGCGCCACGCTGTTATGTTTGAGGCGCTATTACTTACGTTATTGGCTCCGATGATGTCGCTTATGCTGAATCGGGATATCGTTGATGTGGGAATGCTAGCGGTGGTGCTTAGTCTGAAAGCGATGCTGATCAATCCAATTTTCAACTATGCATTTGACCGTTATGACGTTAAGCAGGGAAACGTCCCTACGGAACGGAAATTAGCAGGACGGATACTTCATGCGTTCGGATTCGAGTTGACGCTGACGGCCACCTCGTTGCCATTGATTATCTGGTGGCTTGATGTGACGCTTTTTCAAGCGCTCATGGTAGACCTGGTTATGGTGTTCGCGGTGATGATCTATACACTACTATTCAATCTGGGATATGACCGGGTGTTTCCTGTTGTACAGCTCTCGACTCAACTGTCAGCCCAACTTTCGACTCAACTATCAGACCAACTCTCGGCCGAACTGTCAGGCCAGCTTTTACCTCTACGACAGGATGAGCCAGCGCGAGCTGAAAGCTACTAAAGGAGATAGCCCCTACCACTATCTGATGGAGTGCAACAGCACTCCATCAGGCCATAGATATAGCCTAAACCGTCAATGGATCTGATCCGCTATCCGCAGGTAACTCAGTCTCAGCGGGCAAGCCGCTTTCCACTGCAGCTTCAATCACCGCATCAACCGTAGGAACTGGTTCGAAAGCATTCGCAGGTAAAGGGTGCTCGACATACTCAAGATCATTGCGAGTCCACCAGTATCTGAAGCCGTTATCCACCATCCACTGACCTATACGATCCAGCGTTGACCACTCACGGCAATCGCCCCTCGCACTGTCTAATCGTAACGGTAATCCATCCACATAGACCAATGCAGCCCAGGAATAAGGATGTTTATCAGGGTCGCCAAAACCTCCGCCCTGCTTGTTTCTGAAGATACGATAAGCCACAGCATAATCGCCCAGACGCCCCTGTTCACGGCAGATTGGGAGTTCCGCCTGTGTCACACTTCCGGCAATTTCCAGATAGACTTCTAAACTCTCATTAGTAAACATCATGGACCATAGTGTTGCTTTTTTAAAAATACGGACATACATTATGGGTCATGATGTAAGGTTCTACAACATTTTAGATGCGACAACATTGACATAGAACAGCTCTCAAGACAGTCGATTCATAGCACCTTACACACCTAAAATAATGAAGGAAGTCAGATGGATTCAGGTAATAAAACTGCGATTGAACTACTCGAAGATCTTCGCGCCCGCCGTGTGACTGCCACCGAACTGCTTGAGCAAACGATCCAACGCGCTGAGTATGTCGCTGAAACCTACAATCCCTTTTCTGTAAAACTGTACGACCGTGCTCGCGAGGCGGCCGCTAAAGCCGATGAGCTATTAGCCCAGGGCCTGGGTGGGCCTCTGTGCGGTTTACCGATCACCATCAAAGAATCACAATGGCTTGCCGGTGTTCCATTGACCAGCGGTTCCCGTACTGAAAAAGACGTTATTCCTCAGGAGACCAGCGCAGCGATACAGCGTTTGGAAGAAGCAGGTGCAGTTATCTTTGCAAAAACCACCTGCCCAGAATACTGTCTGACCGGCACGACTTCATCAGAACTCTTCGGCACAACCACCAACCCCTGGAACAGAGAACGCACCTGCGGTGGTTCTTCCGGCGGTGCAGGCGTTGCCGTGGCAACCGGTGCTGGCACCCTGTCTCTGGGAGGCGATGGCGGCGGTTCAATCCGAATTCCAGCAGCTTTTTGTGGCATCGTGGGTTTCAAACCTTCCTATCAAGCGGTGCCAAGAGAGCCTTGTAACCCTTCATGGAGCACCATCGTTTCATACGGACCGATGGCTCGGACAGTGGCTGATGCCCGCTTGATGTATTCGGTAATCGCTGCGAATAATGATGAGCATGCTTATGTGGATTCTCTGAACGCCCATGCGCTTCAACCAATTTCGCTAGCCGGTCAGAAAATCATTATCTCTGAAGACCTTGGGCTTGCCCCGATTGACGATGATGTACGCATGACCTTCCGCAGGATTATCGCCCAATTGAAAGAGGCTGGCGCAGAAGTCATTTATGATCATCCTCACCTGCCCTCTTCCGTTATCGCCTGGGCGACTTCCGCCATGTACGACACCTGGAGCTTCCAAAAAGAGAAGGATGCACCCCTCGCCGGACTAGAACAAGGCACACTGGATTCTATGACCTTTGGTGCCAGTATTACCGAAGATGAGTTTAATGCTGCTGAAGACCATCGTGAAGCGATTCACGGGGCTTACCAGGCAATGTTTGAGCGTAATAACTGCACAACATTCATTACCCCTACCCTGGGCGTTGAGGCATTTAAGCACAGCCTGCGTCACCCTAAGTATGTTGGGTCCACCCGCATTAGCTATCCATGGCTAGACTGGGCTAGCTTTATGTACGATGCCAACCTGACCGGTATGCCTGCCTGCGCTATACCGATGGGGCTGGGTGATGAAGGCTTACCTCTCTCAATTCAAATTCAGGGCCCTCGGGGAACAGATGCAACAGTTCTGAATATTGCCGAGCAGTTAGAAAAAGTGATCGGCTGGGATAACTCGCCGAAAGACTCTGCCGCTGAACCCAAAGCGGATACCGGCCCGGATGAGTTTAATGAAGATGAAGGCAAGGGCATCATCAACCAGATGAAACGCGCCCGCGCTCTCCTTTCACAACTTCGTGGGACGGTCACTAAGTGAATAGTCTCCAGTTCGACGTCATCAGCGAATTATCACCCGGCGATAAGTTCAGAGATCTCTTTACCAAATCATGGCCTGCTTACCGGGCCTGGTATCTGGATGAAGGAGAGGAAGCTCGCCCCAGCTACCTTGAGTGTATAAATGCACTAGAAGAGTACATGCCTGAGCTGATTCCCCTGTATAAAGAACTGACAACGCTGTTGGATTGCGATGATCTACAGGCTCGTTTTCTCAGCTTGTACTGCCCTCCAACATTCTACTCAGGCTGCTCACAACTGATCTATAAAAAAGAGCAGACCGCCCTGATCCGCAACTATGATTTCCCTGCATTTCTCTGTGAAGGCACCATTATGCAGAGCCAATGGCTGGATAAAAAAGTCATCGCCACAGCGGATTGTGTCTGGGGGGCTCTCGACGGCATAAACGATGCAGGCCTTAGCATCTCCATTAACTATGGCGGCCGTCTGGTAGAAGGAAAAGGGTTTGGCATCACCATCGTGGTGCGCTATGTACTGGAAACCTGCAGCAATGTTGAAGAAGCCATCGAGGTTTTTAAACGAGTCCCTGTACATCTGGATTACAACATTGCACTGGTTGATAAGACCGGCAATCACTCAACCATTTTCATCGCGCCGGACAGAGATATCTGCGTCAGCAATGCAACCACCTCAACCAATCACCAAGGGCCGATAGAACCAGGAAAGCCTGTATTTCTTGAGGACTCGACTACCCGGCTGGATGTACTTAACAGGATTGCCGCCCAGCAAGAAACGACATTGCAGGAAACGGTCGCTCCATTTCTCTACCCCCCGCTGTATCGTGTACACGACGCCCATTCGTCAGGCACGCTGTATACCGCCGTATATCTACCTGCAGAGGGGCAGGTCAGTTATATCTGGCCGCATCAAAGCCTCAACCTTAGCTTCGACCTGTTCCCCGAACAGACCCTTGATATTCACTATGCATAACCAAGCTACGTATAACCAAGCAACCATAGAACGAGGTGTATTAAAAAACGCATGACTACCCTGACAAGCAAACTCACCTCAATCCTATGCAGGATTCACAGCATCATTTTCCCGCAAGCACCGAAGAGTGTTAGTGAGATAAACCCAGAAGACTCAACCTTATCTAAAGATAATAATATAAAGGACGTTACTATGAGCACACCCGATACTCTTCGAAGCCTATCTGACATCTATCGTTTTTTTCGAAACAATACGACCCCTATCTACTTCGTCTCACCTACCGCATATAACATTCTCGGGTTGGGACAGTGGATTCAAGGCTTTAAATATATCTCTCACTTCGACTCTTTCGACGGCGGCCACTTTCGGGTAACCAATCCGACCCAGAATACCGAGCGAGAATTCCAGTCAATGGAAGATATGGCCAACTACCTGTTGAGCCACAAAGAGTCGGTAGAGCTGTTCGAAAAGTCAGGCGGAAAAGGTAAGATTTTAACCGTCATGTTCGACGAGAAAACAGAAGAAATTGCTAAAAGTTTAGGCATGGAGATAGCCCTGCCACCGGCCGCCTTGCGAACCCGTCTGGATTCCAAAATTGTAACAACCCAACTGGCTAACGAAGCCGGTGTTCCTAGTGCACCCAACATCGTCGATGTTGAAGCCTCCAGCTACGCAGAGCTACAAGCGTTAGCGGATGAAAAGAAACTGGGAAATAAGCTGGTAGTACAAACCCCTTATGGTGATTCAGGTAAAACCACCTACTTCATCAGCAATGAAGCTGACTGGGATAAAAACGCCGAGAAAATCGTTGGCGAAACACTGAAGATCATGAAGTACATCAACCACATCCCGGGCACGCTGGAAGCCGTTGCCACCCGCTGTGGCACTTTAGTTGGTCCGTTGCAGACCGACATTACCGGCTATGCAGAGCTAACACCTTATCAGGGCGGCTGGTGTGGTAACGATATCTTCCCAGAAATACTTCAGGGTGAGCAGCGCGATAAGATCATCGCAATGGTTAAAGCGATGGGCGATAAGCTTTATGAAAACGGCTACCGCGGCACCTTCTGCTTCGATTACCTGGTGGATACAGACGATGGCGAAGTCTATCTGGGCGAAATCAACCCACGAATCAGTGGCGCCAGCCCGCTAACTAACTTAGTGACATCTAAATATGGCGGCATCCCATTGATGCTGTTTCACCTACTGGAATTCATGGATGTTGATTTCGACATCGATATTGAAGCAATCCAGAAACGCTGGGCTGACTTTGATACCTGGACACAACTGGTACTCAAGCACACCGAAGACAGAGTGCGGATGATCACTAAAGCGCCACAGACTGGCATCTGGCGCATGGAAGACGATGGCACCATCAACTATGTGCGTCAAAGCATCGACTGGGGTAACGTCAGCGACAATAATGACGCCTTCTATCTACGTGTTTATGGCAAAGGTGATTACAGTTACCTGGGTGCTGACATGGGAATTCTGATAGCCCGGGGACGAATGCAGTCTGATGACCGCCAACTTCTGCCCCGCGCTAAAGATTGGGTTACCGCAATCAACGCTCAGTTTGAATACAAAGAACTGGAAGAGCTGGAAGTACCTTATATTCCAACCGATAACGTTCGTAAAATGCTCTGATCAAACCCAGAGCATAAAAAAAGCCCCCAGCTTCTGTTTAAGAACCTGGGGGCTTTTTTATATCTGTCAGAAAAAGCTCATCTAGACAAGATATCAGGCAACTCTGGACGCTTTAGTCTGATCCGACAAATACTCGTCAAAAGTACCTGGGAAGTAAATTACTTCCTTATCCTTAATCTCTATTACACAGGTCGCAAGAGAGGAAACGAAAGCACGGTCATGGCTAACAAAGATCAGCGTACCATCAAAGCCTTCAAGCGCGGCGTTCAGCGCCTCAATCGCTTCCATATCCATGTGGTTGGTCGGCTCGTCCATGATCAGCACGTTGATATCCATCATCATCAGCTTACCGAACAGGAGGCGGTTTTTTTCACCACCGGAACAGACCCGGGCTTTCTTATTAAAGTCATCGGCGGTAAACAGCAAACGTCCCAGCATCGCCCGTACTTTTAGATCATCATGCTTCGGCGTGCGCCACTGTGACATCCACTCAAACAGTGTTAGATCAGTATTGAAGTCAGCAGAACTATCCTGAGGGCAGTAACCGATGGTGGCATTTTCAGACCACTTAACCGTGCCTTCGTTGGCTTCTAATTCCTTCATCAGACAACGCATGAAAGTTGTTTTACCCGCGCCGTTTTCACCGATAACCGCCAGCTTAGCGCCCGCTTCCAGTATAAGGTTACCGTCAGAGAACAGTGTGCCACCATCAAAGCCATGACCCATGTCTTCCAGAATCAGCGCCTGACGGTGCAAACGTTTGTCCTGCTTATAGGTAATTGAGGGCACCTGGCGACTAGAAGTCTTTACCTCGTCCAGCTCAATTTTATCTAGTTTCTTCGCCCGCGAACTCGCCTGCTTAGCTTTAGAGGCGTTGGCAGAGAAGCGGTTTACAAATGCTTGTAACTCGTCCATCTCCGAGCTCTTTTTAGCATTCTCGGTCAACAGCTGGTCACGGATCAGCGAAGACGCTTCCATAAAGTATTCATAGTTACCCGGATAGACACGCAGCTCGCCGTAATCGATATCCGCCATATGGGTACAGACCGCGTTCAGGAAGTGACGGTCGTGGGAAATAATGATCATGGTGCACTTACGCTGATTCAGAACATTCTCTAACCAGCTGATAGTGTGGATATCCAGGTTGTTGGTTGGCTCATCCAGCAGCAAAATATCAGGATTCGCAAACAGTGCCTGCGCCAGCAACACCCGCAGTTTCCAGCCCGGTGCAACTTGTCCCATCAGGCCAAAGTGATATTTCTCAGCAATACCTGCTTCCAGCAGAATATCCCCAGCACGGCTTTCTGCACTGTATCCATCCAGCTCAGCAAATTCGGTTTCCAGATGGGCAACCTTCATGCCATCCTCTTCCGACATCTCAGGCAGAGAGTAGATACGGTCACGCTCCTGCTTCACTTTCCACAGTTCAGCATCGCCCATGATTACGGCATCAATAACGCTGTACTCTTCAAAAGCAAACTGATCCTGGCTAAGAATACCCAGCTTCTCGCCCGGCGTAATAGAGATGTTGCCAGAAGTCGGCGTCAGCTCTCCACTCAGGATCTTCATGAAGGTAGATTTACCACAGCCGTTCGCACCGATCAGACCATAACGGTTACCATTGCCGAATTTAGCGGAGATGTTTTCAAACAGAGGCTCAGCGCCAAACTGCATAGTGATGTTCGCAGAGGAGATCAAAGGGATAAGTCCTAAAAGAGAGCAGTAAATAAAGTATCGGTAAGCAGAGCAATACAGAGTCTTTAGAGAAGCGCGAACTGTAAAGAGTTAAGGCCCTAAAGTCGAGCCAAAACTGTACATTTTTTGAACAAACACTGTTTTTCAGATGAATAGTTGCTGATACTGCCAATAAGCTATTATAAACCTATCTGAAACCTGACCCGGTCAGGCTAGGGATAAGAATATGACTGTAAATTTCAGGGGTGGCTATGTATCAGGAAATTATTGAGTTTTGGTTCAACGAAATAGATAGTTCACAGTGGTTCATCAAAGACACCGAGTTTGATCGATTGATTATTGAGCGGTTCTCAGAGATACATAATCAAGCGGCAAACTGCGAGTTATTTCACTGGAGAAAAACAGCATATGGAAGTCTTGCTGAAGTTATTGTGTTGGATCAGTTCTCAAGAAATATGTTCCGGGATACTCCCCAGTCATTTGCCTATGACGCACTTTCGTTAGCGTTAGCGCAATCGGCGATTGAAAAAGGCTTTGATACAGAACTCAGCGAAGAGAAACGTCCATTTTTCTATCTACCTCTTATGCATAGTGAGTCTCTGGTGATTCATTCGGAGGCAGAACGACTTTATGCAAAACTGAGTGATCCCTCCTCAGCCGAGTTTGAACAGAAACACAAAGTCATTATTGAAAGGTTCGGACGTTATCCACACAGAAACAAGATACTCGGCCGCACGACAACACCTGAAGAAGAGATCTTTCTAACCAGCCCGGACTCAGGTTTCTAAACCAACTTTCTCATTCAGGGTCAGGGCAGCTCATCCAGCATCTTCGTTGCGGACTGCCCTACCTGCGTATCTGCGCCCAGAGCCACAGCCGACTTAAGTGCACTTCGAGCTTTTTCTGTATCACCTAATTGGGTACTAACAAACCCCAGGGTTAACAAAAGTCGTTGATCGAAAGGATCAATGATAGACCCCTCTTCCAACATTTTCAGCGCTTCATCAGAGCGGCCGATATAGTGCAGCGTCAATCCCAAGTTGTTATAGGTACTGGCATTTTCAGGGTCGAATTCCAGTAGTTTCGCATAGAGCTTAGCCGCGCTTGCATAATCCTGCTGGGCAAACATTTCATTCGCCCGACGGGAGATCTCTACCGGGTCTTGCAGCACATTTAGATCAGAAGTTGCACCCACAGTGTTGGCGATACCCTGACCCATTTTTTGAGAAGGAACACCCTGACCGGTTAACAGATCACTGGACAGCGTTTGTCCGGCTGTCGGCCAATTCAGACCAGGCTTAGCAGGGGCACTGGCCATAGGAGTATCAGAAATATAGTACTCACGGGTCAGGCCAAAAACAGCTAAACCAAAAACAACCTGAAATGCCCCCATTGAGAGCCAGAATTTCATACTGTGAGCCTTCGGGCTATCGGTCATAAACATTCCTCAAATAGATATAATTCTGCTGCGCGACGCTAGTGCTGGTAGCAGTGCTGATAGTAGTGCTATAAGCAGTGCACCCATTAGTCGACCGCGCAAAGCTCAATAGATTCAGAAATAAGTATAGACTCTGCCTATGCAGGAGCCCCCCGGTAATAGTGCCAAAGAAATAATGAACCCGCACTGCGATAGGGCGACCAGTGTTCGATTAGCTGGCGGGCCTGCTTGGGCGTTGGCTTTTGTTCCAGCCGTTTAAGACGCCCTAAAGCTACCAGCAGCGCGAGATCATCGGCAGGGAATATATCTTGTCGCTGTAATGAAAACATCAGATAGATCTCTGCACTCCAACGGCCAAAACCGCGAAGCGATGATAAAGCATTGATAGCCTCATCATCTGTCATCTCAGGCAACGCATGCAGATCTAATTGCCCCGACAAAACAGCCTCAGCCAGCCCATTCGCATACTCAATCTTTCGCCAGGACATCCCTGCATCTCGCAGTAACTGATCTTCAACCTTCAGCAATCGATCAGCGGTTAGCTCTCCTCCTGGCCCGTCTTCCCGGCTCTCTTCTAGAATAACCGTCTCAACCCGCCCACGGATCGCAGCGGCCGCTTCAGTTGAGACCTGCTGACCGATAATGATAGCCAACAGAGCAGAAAATCCGAAAGGACGCTGGCGGGGTGGTGGCGTACCAACCTGCGGTAGCGCCCGTGCAATATCAGCGTCCAATTTGGACAGCGCTGTCAGTGCCTGGTCGATATGCGCTTGATCAATAATGTTTTTGATAAAAGCTCCTGCTATCCACTGATTTAAATAAGACAAACTGAAGGATTAAATCCTCACAAAGGCGCATTATCGTAATGGCAATCCAATGGTAACTTCTATTCCATGGGGTTCACGATTTTCCAGTGTTAATCGGCCTCGGTAACTTTCAACAATATCGCTGCAGATCGACAGCCCCAGGCCTGCGCCCTCTTCCCGCTCATCCAGGCGCTGCCCGCGTAACATCAACCGTTCAATACTCTCCTGCGGCAGTCCCTTACCATCATCCCGGATACGAATCATGAGCTGGTTATCCACCACCGCGGTACTGAGATCAACTTCACTCATCGCGTATTTACAGGCGTTATCCAAAAGGTTTCCGATCAATTCGAGCATATCATCCCGGTCCTGGGGCAAAATATGTTCAGAAGAGAAGTCAGTTTCGATCCTGACGGCCGGATACAGCTTACCCAGAATATTAATCACCGGGGGCAGATCTATTAACAGATCCGTTTGCCGGCCCGGTGAAGAAACCCCAACAATTCGGGCCCGTTTCATCTCTCGCTGAATCAACCACTGAATATCATTTAACAGGCCTTTGATATCCGCCCCGAACTCCATTTCTGATTCATCCTGCAGCTGTTGCAGCCTTTGTAACGGCCGCTTAATCTCATGGGCCAGATTGCCTAAAGCGTTGCGTGAATGGCTCACACGTTGCTTGAGCTGCTGCAGTAACTTATCAATGTCATCTGCCAGCGGCGCCAGTTCAGAGGGCATACCACTCAGATCGGGTTTTTCTTCTGAATAACGGAAGGCTTGAATCTTCTTTCTGACGGAATCCAGATAACGAAAGTTTCGCGTCAGACTCCACTGCTGCATAAAGAACAGAGCGGTCGCGCCAAGGGCCACAACCAGAATAGCCCAGAGGGTATAGCGCCACTTTAGAGCATCCAGTGGCGCACTATCTTCAATGATCGTCAGGGTAAATAAGGTATCGTTTTTACTAAATGCCTGCTGCCACACCAACCAATGCTGATCGTTAGCCCCCGGCATCTGAAAACTGTTTTCCTGTCCCTTTGTCAGCCTGTCAAAGCTAACCGGATAATCCCACAGGGAACGGCTTCTGATCTCAATATCGGGGCCCGAGAGTAGGTAGTAATGCCCCGACAAGGCTCGCTGATAAACGTTACTTGCCCCACGCGGGCTAAGCTGCCAGGACTGGCTGAGAGGGTCTTGTTCTAACGCGGCCACAATTGACTCGGCATCGTGCTTCAAACGGGAAAGAATATATTCCTGGGAGATCTGCCCTACTCCCCAGTTAATCACCACCAACAAAGCCCCCATCGTGACGCATAGGGCGATAATCAGACTTCGGCTTAACTGGTTACGGATAGATACTGTCATCATAATTTTTCAGTTAACAAAGCTATTTATCAACAGGACCGATGCGATAACCTTTGCCCCACTGGGTTTTGATAAATTCTTTACCAAAGTAGTTACGCAACCGGTTCACATAGACCTCAATGACATTACTGTCTTTTATCCTGTCCTCTTCATAAACCTGCTCGCTCAGCTGGTTTTTAGAATGGACTTTATCGGGGTACATCATAAATTGACGCAACAGTCTGAAATCGATTGCCGTTAAAGCGATAAGCTGGCCATTCTGGTCAATCGCCTGCTGTTCAGACAGTAATAACTGCACACCATTCCATTCAAGCACATTATCAGCTTTACCCACTGTACGCCGGACAATTGCCTGCAGCCGTGCAATCACCTCATCCGCATGAAAAGGCTTACCCAGATAATCATCCGCACCAGCATTCAGACCGTCTACCCGCTCATGCCAGGCATCTCTGGCCGTCAAAATCAGAACCGGGACAGTATTGCCCCTCTCCCGCCAGTGTTTTAAAACATCGAGACCTGCGATCTCTGGCAATCCAAGATCCAGAATAATCGCATCAAAGGTCTCTTCATCCCCGAGAAACTGCCCATCAGTGCCATTATGCGCCATCTCGACAACGTAACCCGCCTTTTGCAAACTACGCTTTAAGCTCTCGGCCTGATCCAGATCATCTTCGACCAGTAAGATTCTCAATCGTCTTGTTCCTCTTTAACTACCTCGCCGGTAACCGCATCGATATACAGCTCCCAGACATCTCCATTAGCATCCAGCAGCTCGGCTTCGTAGACAATACGCCCATGTTCCTCCTCGATCTCCAGATCGAGCAGGTGACCGGACAGACGATCTTTATTGCGGGCGTAGATCTCTTCGAAAGGCAGAATTCTGCCTTCAGTCACCCAGGCCCTCACCTGTTTATCACTAATATCAGACCCGGCATGAGCCAGGTTAATCATCCCAACGACCATAGCCAGGAATACGAACCGAATCCTCATCAAAGTCTCCGCTTTCGGCGCGCTGATGGCACGCATTACAGTTACTGAAACTACCCACCTCTTCATTACCACTGACCAGCCGCTCGGGCACTTCATCGTGTTCATGAACAAAGTATGGCAGCTCAGTGATACGCAGGGGCGCATCGCGCTTCACTCTTTTTAACATTCCACGGCCCGGTTTACCCGCATTATCAGTGAGATAAGCACTGATCATCGTAGCGGTTTCATCAGAGACTTCCGCATTCTCATCAAAATGGTCTTCCAGTGTGGCCATAATCTCAGTCCAGCTATCGACTGGCAACATCCTTGCAGGATAGGCCAGATGACAGGCTCCACACTCATCCCTATACAGCACCGCTTCGGCAGAATTATCAGAGCGCCCACCATAGCTACCCGAAGCAATACTAACCCCGGTAAGACCGAGCCCCCAGGCCGCAACCAGAAAACTACCTGCCACACCCCAGCGAATATATCCCACTACTTTTTTCATTCCTAACTTCACCATTTTATTGCTCCCTGAGCCAAACTAAGAAGTCGCCTTTTTCCTGCGCAGTACACTCTCTTTTCAAAGTCCACTTACAGTTTCGCAAAAACCACTTGTCGATTTTTTTGCTGTCGGTTAAACGTTTAGGGTTAACCGAGGGCGCCATCGGCTTGATCACCTTCCCGGTTTTCGCATGCTTACCCACACTGGTTGGATTGGCACCGTGACACTGGGTGCAGCTGCGACCATTGTTATCTGAACGCCATAGTTCCAGCCCTGCTTCAGGACTGAAGCCTTCAACGCCTTGGGCGCGATACTGATCCAGTTTCTGATCAGTTATATTCGCCATGACATCAGCGTTTGCAGAAATCGCTAAGCTGGATAACAACCCTGCTAATAACCATCTATTTACCCACATGTGCCTCTCCTTTATCCTTTTTAGCCACCGCCTTTTTAACACCGGTAACCATCGCTCTCACCAGATTTTCCCGGTGTAGAAAACTGCTGACAATCACGCCGGCAATATGCACAAACACTAGCAATAGCGTGGCGTTAGCGCAGAGTTCATGCACCTCTTCAACCAGGTCTTCGTTAAGAACAGTGACAAAGGTACCCGCTAATGGCCCACCACCATCCATTGCAAGTAACGTCATGCCAAAGAAGCAGGTCATTGCCAACAGCAACAACAGCGCTACCACCATCATGCCGCCTGCCGGATTGTGACCCACATAATGTTCAGCCTTGCCGGTTAACAGTGACTTCAAATAGCTAACAACTTTGTCACGCCCGGTAATGAAGTTACTAAAACGTGCGTATTTTGGTCCGACTATCCCCCAAAGCAGGCGAAATCCGATCAGGGCGCAGATGGCATAGCCCATATAAAAATGCACCGTTTCGAAATCATCTTCAGTCAGATAAGCAATTGTAAAAAACAATGCCAATGACCAGTGGAATATCCTTACGAAGGGGTCCCATACTTTTATTACCTGGGGTGAATCTAAATTCGGCATCTTCTCTCTCCTCTATCGCTCAATTCGATGACCGATCTCCTATAACCTCTATCTTAATGAGAAGTTATTAAAAGAAGCTTAAAAAGGCTGTCGTATTCAAAATTCAACGACAGAGTAAAGGAGATATAAACCCGGAGTGAGTAAATAGATCACTTTGATCGAACAAAATTTAAACAGTTTCACTCTCTATAAATTCACTCGAGTCATAGAAAATACTTTGTTTTAAATGCGGCTAGTCAATGCCTTCAGTGATCACTTTTGCTATTATCGTCAGCGGTAATAGGAGATCCAACGTTCAGGGAGGTAAGAACTTTGTATC
Organism: Amphritea sp.; assembly: GCA_018067325.1. Taxonomy (GTDB): domain Bacteria; phylum Pseudomonadota; class Gammaproteobacteria; order Pseudomonadales; family Balneatricaceae; genus Amphritea. Next base: position 157 of record JAGPUU010000306.1, on the reverse strand, counting down.
AGTAGTAAGGCATTGATTATGTGTATTGTTAACAATGTTTTTAAAACACTACAGTTTGTTTTTTTGAAGCTGATGATATTGTTGCTAATCGTCATTAGTCCGGCAACTTCTGCCAATACAATTGTCTACGAACATCCCCATGAAAAACTTCCAATTA
>JAGPUU010000298.1 GCA_018067325.1 Amphritea sp. | reverse complement strand
CATTGCGCGTTCATTCATCAACTCAGCAAACGGCGGTATATTAGCATCCCGCTCCACTAAAACCGGCCGATGTCCAAACAGCGACAACGCATGCTCTAACAAAGCCCATACCGGCACATCAATGTCTGCTGCATGGCTGTCAATTAACAACGCTTGGCCTAATTCCGGGTCAGGGTCATGGCCTGCGATATGAAGCTCTCCAACAAGGTCAGCAGGAATCTGCGCTAAGTACTTTTCTGCATCAATACCGGTGTTCTTACTACTGATATACAAATTATTAATATCGATTAATAAACCACAACCACTACGACGTGCCGCTTCAACTAAAAACTGAGGCTCATCCATCTCGCTGGTGAAATCCAGATAGTTACTCGGATTTTCAATTAAAATACGCCGTCCTATGCCTGTCTGATAACGATCAATCCCTTCCACTAATGACTGTAGTGCGTCCTGCGTTCTTGGTAACGGCATAAGATCTGCAAAATATGCGCCGCCAGAGCGAGACCAAACAGCATGCTCGGATATAAGCGTTGGTTGAAATTCATTAATTAACGCTTTGACCTGTTTAATATGCTCAGGCATCGATTGATGATCATAACCGAGTGACCCCCCAACCCCATGAAAGCTAAGATCATAATTCTCACGGATTGATCGGAGATAATTTAGCCGTGGTCCACCCGCTACAAAGTAATTCTCCGTATGAACTTCAAACCACAGACGATTACCCGTGCAAGTTTCTTCTCCCACGGGTAACGCCAAAATATCATCCAAATGTTCGGCCTTTAAACCAAGGCCGGCACCTAAATGCGCCCCCGCAATCAAAGACTGCTGAGGCGAGGGGGATTCATTAACTTTCAAGTGAACCTGTTCCATTAGGTGTCACGATCGACTCGCAAGTACCTTTAGGCGCATACGTCCAAGCATTAGACTGGAAATCTGTCGTAGAGGTACCTTCACAACTGGTGCCCGCACCTGCTGCACAATCGTTTTCACCCGCTAGTGCAATACCAAAGCATTTATCTTTACGACCGCGAATTTTATCTCCCGCTAACCAACCTTGAACTTTAGCCTGAACTTCAGCAGATGCTGTTTCAGAAACCTTCAGTTGACTGTTAGAACCGGCAACGGCGCCCGTGCTTAGAAGTGCTGTAGACGCGCCAAGAAGTAGTGCTGTAGCTAAGCTTGCTTTATTCATTTTCATTGCTCCAAATCAGATCGATAATTTTTTGTTTTAGTTACTTTTACAATTAAATTATTCAGTTAAAAAGCTAATTCAAGAAGGATACGTTTTTAGTATTCATGTACCACTAAATCTAATGTTATTAGTAGTTTAGCTTATCCAGACTCTAGATTACCAAAGCTTATTTAGTATAAGCACCTACTTCAAACCTACATTTAGTCTAACAACTTACGATTACAACCTGTCATCGCTACTTGATGTTAGCTACTGTAAAGACTCAAACTGAAATAAAGCTGAAACAAAACTAAAAACGAAAAAAAACAGACTACCAATCAGTCAATAGTCAGCCTGTAGCTTGCTAGAAAGCCTCTGTTCACCCTTAAAAGCGTACCGGTTCAAGATCCTTCACTATCAAATGTGATAGTCCGGCGCGCCTCATCACATGAGAAGTTATGCGGATCAAATAGTTTCATCGAGCTCTCGCATATTAGATAAGTGATCCGGTCTTTTTCTGGCTCAATGAGTTTCGGCTTACAACTGGATAAAGTCTAAAGACCTGGTGGCGCTTCACTTCAAAAACACGCTCTTATTGTGTAGACCAATTCGGATCGGGTCGCCAATTATCGTACCAGTTAGGTAACTGGTCAGGCTCCATAGGTTTGGCAATACCATAACCCTGTGCCAACTCACAGCCTAACTGTAAAAGCTTGGCTCCATGAGCCACAGTTTCTACCCCTTCAGCTATGACTTCATGCTTCAGGGCAGCGGCTAGACCAATAACACCGGTGACAATCGCGAGATCATCAGAATTTTCGAGCATGTCGCTTACGAAACTCTGATCGATTTTGATGTATTGAACGTCTAGGCATCTGAGATAGGTAAGCGAAGAATAGCCTGTGCCGAAGTCGTCCAATGCAAAAGAAACACCCATTTCTTTGCAATCATTAATCACTTTAGTCGTTTGCGTAATATCATCTAGCGCAGTTGTTTCTAGAATTTCTATCTCAAGACGAGATGGCGGTATCAGCGGATGGGTCGCTAAAATGGTACGCAAACGGTCAACAAAATTTACGTGCTGTAATTGCAGCGCATGAATGTTCACGCTAACAGATATATCCAGGCCATTGGCTTGCCATTTCTCCATATGAGTTAGCGCAAGATTAGTTATCAATTCTCCAATAGAGATCATCGCCAGAGTGTTATTTTCAACCACAGGTAAAAAACTTTCAGGGGGCAGAAGCCCTTTCTCTGGATGTTGCCAGCGAATCAGTGCTTCAGCCCCAACCATCTGGCCTGTTCTCATATTTACTTTTGGCTGATAGAGGAGAACGAATTCGCGCTGTTCAATAGCGATAAGAATACGTTCGAGGTCTTCATGGTGTCTTCGAATACTACGATCAAGCTCAGAATCAAAAAAGTGGTAACAATTTTTACCTGAAATTTTTGCCTGATACATAGCTTGATCCGCTTGGCGTAAGACTTGTTCTGCATCAACTTGTTGCACTTGAGGATAAAATGACACCCCCAAACTAGCTGACACTCTTATTACCAATCCATCGATTACAGTCCACGATGCAGCTGCCTCGAGTAAGCGAGAAACTATTGGTTCACTGCTATTAATATCGTCTAGGTCGACCAATACAGCCACAAACTCATCACCACCGATGCGTGCCAGTAAATCACCTTCGCGCAGTGTCTTCTTCATGCAAGCAGCTAAAGCAACAAGGAGTTGATCGCCTACTTTATGTCCATGGCGATCGTTAATTACTTTAAAGCCATCTAGGTCTAAATAAATGACTGCTAAATTTGATTCACCCCTTTGCTCCTGAGCCATAGAGCGCTGCAAGAAATCAGATAACAGGGTGCGATTTGGCAGGTCAGTCAAGACATCAAAGTGAGCGAGATGCTCGAGCTCCTGTTGGTGCTTCTTTAATTCGGTAATGTCAGAGAATAAAGATACATAATGCTGTACCACTCCATTTTTATCGGCCACAGCACTAGTCGCTTGGGTAACCAGGTAATTTTCGCCACCTCGATGCTGATACCAAATCTCCCCATTCCAGTAGCTTTCCAGTCGCAGTGCGTTAGATATTTCTGCTGTGTTATCAGCGAGTTTATCCTTGGAACGAAAAATCTGCTGATTTCTACCCAATAAGTAAGTACGCGAGTAACCAGTAATGTCTGTGCAAGCATCGTTTACGTCAATAATACAACCATCCACACCTGCAATCAGGATGCCCTCATGCGAATGTTCAAACACGCTTGCAGCAAGGTGTAAATTTGTCTCGTTCTGCTTACGCACACTAATATCCATGTGCGTGCCGGTGATACGTATAGGTGAGTTATCTATATCACGCTCGACCACGCGGCCCCTAGCCTGAATCCATACCCAGTGGCCATCCTTGTGCAACATACGAAACTCTTCTTCGTAATTAGCGCTCCCCCCCCTGACGTGGGCCTCAAGAGCTGCGTAAACTTTGAACGCGTCTTCAGGGTGTAATAGGGATCTCCAGTTTTCAATATGCTGCGGCACTTCGTCTGGCGATAGGCCGATAATATCACTCCAACGTTGATCATAAATCATGCAACCCGATCGCAAATCGTAATCCCACAAACCTAAGTCTGCACCCAGCAACGCCATAGACTGACGTTGCTGACTAATTCTCAACGCTTGATTAGCACGCTGTTCTTCTAATATAGAAGCTCTCAGCCGAGATTGAGTTTCACTGATTTCCTTGCCCATAGTATTAAAACTGCTTGCCAGGTTAGAAAACTCGCTGTCTCCTCTAATATCTATTTCTCTGTCAAAGTCATTTTTAGATAGTCGTTCAGCGCCTTTTTGCAAAGTGACTATTGCTCTGCTTAAGTTATTGGATAACTGGTAAATACCGATGAATATAAAAAATAAAAACAGGCCCGCCAGTGCAACAGAAAAAGTCATTGCTTCATAAATGTATTTGTATAGCTGATCCTTAACAATATAGCTGACGACAACCCAATTCCAATTCGGGTAGACGCCAATAGCGGCCATACTGTTTAACCCATCACCGGAACTTAACTGGATGTCATATTTGATCTTGTCGCCTTTTTTTTCTAACATGCTGATAATGCTTTGTGCATCTAAAGACAAATTTTTCTTCCCGTCTCCAGCAGAAAAGACAACTTGGTTGAGCGCTGTGTCAATGATCGATATCGATGTTCCAGGAGCCAGATTTTCTTCTAT
>JAGPUU010000297.1 GCA_018067325.1 Amphritea sp. | reverse complement strand
CTGATGCGACAAATTTATGCCAGTATCTGGTTTGGTGAACCTAATCTCTCAACTGTTGCTAACGATGGCAGTATGAAAAAATTCAAACTGTCTGTGCCGGTACTAAAGCCCTCACTGGAAGAGGTGAACTGATATGGCTATGGATACATTAAAAAATAGCTTTAAGGGCTTTGATGCAGATAAGCTGGATCTGAGTACATCGGGCAACTGGCCGATGGGTGTTAAAGTGATTGCCTATCTGATAGTTTTTTCTCTTGTTGTCGGAGCGGGTGTTTACTTCTATATTACCGATAAAGAGAAAGTTCTTAATCGGGTAGTCAGTCAGGAATCAGGGCTTAAACAGAAAATTAGTATTAAAACCATTCAAGTTGCCAGTCTTGAACAGCTTCGTCAGCAGATGAAAGATGTTGAAGGGCGGTTTGCAGAGCTATTAAAGCAGCTGCCGACCGAGAAAGAAGTGCCAGGTTTACTCGAAGATATTACAGAGATAGGCCGATCCAGTGGCTTGAATATTCAGTCAATATCACTGGGCGGTGAGAAAAAGAATGAAATATTTATTGAACTGCCGATAAACATCAAGGTGAGTGGTACTTACCACCAGATGGGACAGTTTGTCAGTGGTGTAGCTGCAATTCCCCGCATTGTAACCTTGCATGACTACAGCATAAAACCAGCTGGAGTTCAGCTTAATATGTCAATTAGTGCAAAGACTTATCGCTATGATGATACAAAGTAAACTTTTGCGTTTTCTCATCCTTATTCCTTTTCTTCTGGGTGGCTGTGTCTGGATTGAAGATGTCAGTGATCTTCGTAGCTTTGTTGCTCAGGAAAAACAGAAGAAAACGATTCGGGTCAAACCGTTACCGGAATTCAAGTCCTATCATAGTTTCGTCTATGAAGGGGCGAGTATGCGCAGTCCTTTTAAGCCTTTAGTTTCAATAATAACCTTTGAGAATAATGAAGAGGCTGAAGCTACAGGAAATAATGGGATAGCACCTGATGTTGATCGTGAAAAGGAATATTTGGAAACCTTTTCGCTGGATAACTTGGTGATGGTCGGCAGCATCAATATGAACGGTGACGACTCTCGTTGGGCTTTGATTAGAGATAAAAAGGGAGAGGTCCATCGGGTTTCTGCTGGTGATTATATGGGGCTGGATTATGGCAAAGTAATTGCTGTTAACAGTGATAATGTTGAGCTTTTAGAAATTGTTACAAACGGCCGGGGCGGTTGGATGAAGCGCCCTCGAAGTGTGGTGATGGACTGATGACGATGATGGTGAATACTGTGAATAAAAATATTCAGTCGGGTAAGCTGGGATGCTCCGCATTCGCTAAGATGGCGGGAATGGTCATTAGCTTATGGATGTTAGCTTTCAGTGCGTTTGCTGCTGATGCGAAGCTAATGTCATCTTCTTTTGTTGCACTTCCTGATAATAAGCTTGAGGTGCGATTTGATTTTGATGTTCCGCCTTCTGTGCCAAAGTCATATATGACTAACTCTCCAGCCCGACTAGTGTTGGATATGTGGGGTGTTGAGAATACTCAGGATAACCGCTCACTGGATGTTGCTAGTGGCAATGTCGATAATATTAATTTTGCTCAGGTAGCTGGCCGTCTCCGCGTCGTTGTTAATCTATTTGAGGCTTCGGCCTATGAAACGAGGGCTGATGGTAATAGTCTTTTTCTGGTCGTCGGTGATCGTGGAGAGGTAAAACGGAATAGCACCGCAGCAGCTCCTGTTACCGCTGAATCAAAAGCTAAGCCGGTGATGTCTGAGAAAACCCGAGTGAGCGGCGTTGATTTTGAGCGAACTGCTGAAGGGGGAGGCCGTGTCGTTATCTCCTTGTCTGACGATCGTGCAGGTGTGGATGTGATTGAAGAAGGCAATAACGTTGTCGTTAACCTTCTGGGTGTGGACCTGTCTGTAAGTATGCAGAACCGTATCGATGTGAAGGATTTTGCTACACCTGTAATGTTTATCGATTCGATGGCAAGTGGTGAGAACGCATCAATCTTGATTAAGCCTTCTGCTGAACCATATGACTATATGGTCTATCAGACAAATAATCAGTTAGTTGTCGATTTGAAGCCGACTACTCAAGCTGAGCTGGATCGTATCGAAGAAGAACGTTTTCCTTATCAGGGAGAGCGGATCGATCTTGATTTTCAGAACATTGAAGTACGTGCAGTGCTTCAAATTCTTGCCGAAGTGGCTGAGATGAATCTTGTAGTTAGTGAAGCTGTAGGGGGAAATATAACCCTTAGATTGAAGAACGTTCCCTGGGATCAGGCACTTGATCTGGTGATGGCTACTAATCAACTGGATAAGCGCGAGATGGGTAATGTTCTTCTCATCGGTACTGCAGCCGAGATCGCTGAACGAGAGAAGGCTGAACTGGAAAGCAGTAAGCAGGTAGAGGAACTTGCGCCTTTGAGAACTGAGTTCATCCAGGTTGATTTCAGAAAAGCTTCAGATATGCTATCGCGCCTAAATGAGGCTAAGTTGATCTCAGAACGTGGATTTATCCTCGCTGATGATGAAACCAATGTATTGATGGTGCGTGAGACCCCGAAACGGATGGGCGATATTCGTTCTACATTACGTCGCTTCGATACTGAGGTCGCACAGGTTCTGATTGAAGCTCGCCTAGTTACTGCTAATACTGATGTTTCTAAAGATCTGGGTGTTAAGTGGGGCTTGGGTTACGGAAATACGGATTCAAGCGGTAACAGTGTCTCGCTTGGTAGTGCGATTTCCGGCGTATCGTCTCCGGGAAGTATTCCAAGTGGCTTGATGGTTGATTTGGGTGCAGCGGTGACTTCACCGGCACAGATCGCTGTAGGATTAGCTTCAAGTAGTGCTTTGTTGCAGCTTGAGTTGTCAGCCTTGGAAACAGATGGCCGGGTAGAAGTGATTTCTCAACCTAAAATTGTGACGACCAATGGTAAATCTGCACTGATTCAATCAGGTCAAGAAATTCCGTACCAAACAGTCGATGATGGCGAAGTTAGTATAGAATTTAAAGATGTTGTACTCTCTCTCGAAGTTACACCGCGGATCAATCCGGGTGATCGGATTGCAATGGATCTGATTATTAAGAAGGACTCAGTGGGAGATCTTCTTCCAAATGGTGAGATCAGTATTATTAACAACGAACTGGAAACCTCAGTGGTTGTGGCTGATGGGCAGACGATAGTTCTGGGTGGCGTGTTTGAGAATGAAACCCGAGATGTGGTGAATAAAACCCCACTGCTTGGCGATTTGCCGGTACTAGGTCATCTTTTCCGTAATTCTTCAGAGAGAAATAGTAAGTCTGAATTACTAATTTTTATTACACCTAAGTTGATCAGAGAGTCTCTGTCATCTCAGTAAGGTTGTTGTATTGAATATATTTCTTATTGGCCCTATGGGAGCTGGCAAAAGCACCATAGGGCGTCTTCTTTCTCAGGAACTGAAACTCGATTTTGTTGATTCAGATAAAGTAATAGAAGAGCGGGCAGGGGCCGATATTCCCTGGATCTTTGATGTTGAAGGTGAAGAGGGGTTTCGTAACAGAGAGGCTAACATTATCGATATTCTCAGTGCTGAGGATAATCAGGTGTTAGCCACTGGCGGAGGCGCTGTTCTTCGGAGTGATAATCGCTCTAATCTTCAGGGGCGGGGCACAGTTGTTTATTTGCAAGCATCTGTGGCTC
>JAGPUU010000282.1 GCA_018067325.1 Amphritea sp. | reverse complement strand
GGGGGAACAGAGCAAACATAAACTCGCCATAAGTGAATAGGCTTTCGCCCTTCAGTATCAGTGGTGCGACAACCGGTAACTCTTGTTCTAAGAGTTCAAAACAAAACTCATGCTCTTCAATGATTTGCTCTCTGCTCCAGCGAGCCGGGCGATAAAACTTGGCGATCAGCGGTTCGCTCTCTTCGATACCTACCTGATAAACACGGTTTTCATAGCTATTCAGACCAAAGACCCGTCCGTCACAGAGGTATCCCAGGCTTTCAATGGCATCCTGAATAAAACTGGGGGTTAGGTTTTCGAACGGGTGGGCAATGCTCATCAGGTTACCAGTTTTTGAAAGGGTGGCTAAGCAGGTTGGAATTGAAATAGCGCGGGTCACTTGTGACCTCTTCGGTAATCCATTCTGGCAGATCTAATTGTTCATCTTCAGCATCCAGTTCGACTTCGGCAACCACCAGACCTTGGTTGTCTCCCGAGAAGATATCCAGTTCCCATAGGTGTTTTTGATGGGTGATCAGATAACGGATTTTGTCGACTACCGGTCCTTTGCATAGTTCTTTAAGCATCTGTTGGGCATCAGCTGTAGGGATTTCGTATTCGAACTCTGTACGAACTGCACCGCGGTTTTCTCCTTTCAGCGTGAGAAACGCTTTTTCACCCATGATACGAACCCTAACCGCAGTTTTGTCCGCCGTGGGGATGTAACCCTGGCAGATGGTAAGCCCCTGCTCCGGCAGTTGGAGCTTATCCAGGTCTACCAGAAACTTGCGTTCGATTTCCTGTGCCATATTTCGGTTCCTCAATAAAAAAAGGCACTCACAAAGTGCCTTTCAAGATAACTAAGACAAACCATTAAAGATAACTTTAAGAGTAGCCATTGGTGTTGGAATACAAGGCGCAGATTGATTTATGAAGCGGAGTGTACTGTTGTACATGAGCAATCAGAAATTAATCTGCAACGCAGTAATCCGATACCAAGGGCGCTCTTACATGATCCGCATGCCGGGTTGTGCTCCCGCATGGGGTTCCAAAATCCATAGATCTTTACCGCCTGGGCCTGCTGCCAGGACCATTCCTTCTGACATACCGAACTTCATCTTTCGGGGAGCTAGGTTTGCCACCATAACAGTTAACTTACCTTCCAGATCTTCAGGGTTATAGGCTGATTTAATACCGGCGAACACATTACAGGTATCGTCACCCAGATCCAGCGTCAATTGCAGTAGCTTATCAGCTCCTTTGACATGTTCCGCTTTGGCGATGCGGGCAACCCGCAGATCAACTTTGGCAAAATCATCAAAGGTTATCTCTTCGGCTACCGGGTTCTTCTCCAGTTCCGTTTTTTGAGCGACAGGGGCGGCAGGTGTAGCAGCGGCGATCGCTTTCAGCGTTGCCTTGCTGTCTTCAATCATCGCATTGACCTTGTCTTCATCAACACGTTGCATCAGCGGTTTGAACTTGTTGATCTGGTGATCAAGCAGTGGTTGCTGAATGGCATCCCAAGCGAAGCCTTCGATGTTTAGGAAAGTAGCGGTCTCTTCAGCGACTTGCGGGAGTACCGGCGCGAGATAGGAGATAATAACCCGGAATAGGTTGATGCCCATGGTGCAGCAATCTTGTACTTCCTGCTCTTTTCCTTCCTGCTTGGCGAGTACCCAAGGCTCAGCTGCATCAATATATTGATTTGCCTTATCTGCAAGATGCATTATTTCACGCATCGCTTTACCGTATTCGCGGGCTTCATAGGCGGCAGCGATAGGTTCAGCTAGCGCGACAGCCTCGTCGTATAGTGCTTGTTCAACCAATTGACCGCTCAGTTGGCCGTCAAACTTCTTCTTAATGAAGCCAGCACAACGGGAAGCGATGTTGACAACTTTGTTCACCAGATCGGCGTTTACCCGCATGCGGAAATCATCCATGCTCAGGTCGATGTCATCGATGCCCGAGCCGAGTTTCGCTGCGAAGTAGTAACGCAGATATTCCGGACGCAGGTGCTTCAGATAGGTTTCCGCCATGATGAAGGTCCCGCGGGACTTGGACATCTTCTGGCCATTGACGGTTAGGAAGCCGTGGCAGAATACACCGTTAGGCTTACGGAAACCGGCTCCTTCGAGCATCGCAGGCCAGAACAGGGTATGGAAATACGCAATATCTTTACCAATGAAATGATATAGCTCGGTATCGGATGATTCGTTCCAGTACTCGTCGAAGTCGACTTCATTTTTATCGCACCAGTTTTTGAAACTGGCGATATAGCCGATAGGTGCGTCCAGCCATACGTAGAAGTATTTGCCCGGAGCGTCAGGGATTTCAAAGCCCCAGTAAGGTGCGTCACGGGAGATATCCCAGTTTTGCAGGCCGGATTCAAACCATTCGTTCAGTTTGTGGACCATCTGCACCTGAACATGGTTATCAACCCAATGGCGCAGGAACTGTTCGAAGTTACCCAGCTTGAAGAAGTAGTGCTCAGATTCTTTCTCAATAGGTTTGGCGCCGGATACAGCTGAGTAAGCATTTTTTAGCTCAACGGGGCTATAGGTTGCACCACAAGCTTCACAGGAATCGCCATACTGATCCTGGGCGCCGCACTTTGGACAGTCGCCCTTAACGAATCGATCTGGAAGGAACATCTCTTTTTCAGGGTCGTAGGCCTGAGTGATGGTCTTTTTGGAAATGTGTCCAGCGTCGCGCAGACGGGTGTAGATCAGTGATGCGAAATGTTCGTTCTCTTCTGAGTGGGTAGAGTAGTAATTATCAAACCCCACCATAAATCCTGCGAAGTCACGCTGATGCTCCTGGCTGACCTGTTCAATCAGAGCCTGAGGAGAAGTACCCATCTGATCCGCTTTAAGCATGATCGGGGTGCCATGTGCATCGTCAGCACAAACATAGGTACAGTGGTTGCCACGCTGGTTCTGGAAGCGAGCCCAGATGTCAGTCTGAATATATTCAACCAGATGGCCTAGATGTATCGGGCCGTTGGCATAAGGCAGAGCGCTGGTTACAAGAATCTTACGTTGTTTGTCAGTCATGATTCAGAGCAGGTCTAGGTTACAGAGATAAGCGCGCAATTTTACTCTTAAATGCATGGAAATACAGTACACCCCAAGGATCTTTTTGAGGCTTATTTATAATAATGCGAGATTGAATAATCTACCTATACTGAGTAGAGGTCATTGGTAAGCACTTGAAACTAGCCTATATACTTAGATG
>JAGPUU010000276.1 GCA_018067325.1 Amphritea sp. | reverse complement strand
GAATCGAATGGACTAGGGATATGAACTTTAAAAGCCTGCTGCAACTTCTGCTTCTTGCCGCCCTATGGGGTGCCTCGTTTCTGTTTATGCGAATTGCAGCGCCCGTTATCGGTCCGGCTATTCTGATAGAGCTGCGCCTGTTACTGGCAGCCCTATTTCTGCTGGTAATTGCTCTGTTATTAAAGCGCAACCTCAACATCCGACAACACTGGAAGCACTACTGCGTGCTTGGCTGGTTTAACTCCGCACTCCCCTTTCTCTTGCTCGCCTATGCCGCCCAGACTTTATCCGCTTCACTGCTCTCAATCCTCAACGCTACCGCTCCGATCTGGGGAACTCTGTTGATCGCATTACGTTTCAACAAGCCGATGACCCTGAAGGTAGTTACCGGACTATTAGCCGGTATCTGCGGCGTTGGCCTGCTACTTGGTTTCGATCCAGCACTGTTAGAAAAGGGCTCCTGGGTGGCTATTGCAGCAGCGCTTAGCGCCGCAGTCAGCTATGGCGTCGCCACCTGCTACGCCCAGGGAGCGGACAGTGTTGAGCCTTTCGCCAATGCCCACGGCAGCATGTGGACTGGCACTTTCCTACTGCTCCCATTGCTACCTCTGTTTCCAGCCCAGGTCAGTAACGAACCCCAGATTATCGGTTCAGTGCTGCTACTGGGTATTTTCTGTACCGGTATCGCTTATCTGCTCTACTTCAAACTGATCGCTGATATTGGTGCGGCTTCCGCACTCACCGTCGTCTTTATGGTCCCCGTATTCGGTGTACTCTGGGGACATCTATTTCTCGATGAGCCGATCGGTTGGCATACGATTACCGGCGCGCTGATCGTGCTGAGTGGTGTTGCACTGGTTACCGGATTCAATCCCCTCAATTTCTGGCGTAAACGGAGGCCTGCCAATGTCTGACAGATCAATACAGCAGTATGAGACCGTCGCCGCTGCGATCCGCTATATTCGCTGCCATGCGAAAAACCAGCCCGAATTGGCCGAGGTAGCGACAGCCGTCAACCTTAGCGAGCATCATTTGCAACGGATCTTTAGTGCCTGGGCGGGCATATCACCGAAACGTTTTCTTCAATACCTCACCAAAGAACACGCCCTGGACGCATTAAAAAAATCCGCTAATACCCTCGATGCAGCTTTGGCTGCCGGACTCTCTGGGGGCAGTCGACTGCATGATCTGATGATTAGCTGTGAAGCGATGACACCGGGAGAGATCAAATCAGGGGGCGAGGGAGTTACTTTGTATTATGGCGCAGCTCCTACGCCATTTGGTCTTGCGCTGTTTGGCTGGACCGACCGGGGGGTTTGCTATCTGGCCTTCTGCGATGATGACCTGCAAAGCAGACTTGAAGAGCTGTTTAACCAATGGCCTAACGCTTCCACTCAGGAAGATACTCAGCAGGCAACGCTACTAAACGGACAGATTTTCCCAACTATGCCACAACCTGGCAAACTGCATCTGCTACTGCGGGGCACTAACTTTCAGATGAAAGTCTGGGAAGCCCTGTTACAAACCACACAGGGGCAGTTTATATCCTATTCACAGCTCGCTAAAACGGCTGGATCTCCTAAGGCCCAACGGGCTATCGGTAGTGCAGTGGGTGCCAATAACATTGGATTTCTGATCCCCTGTCACCGGGTAATCAGGGAGAGCGGTGAAAGTGGTAACTATCGTTGGGGGGCTGAACGAAAACAGGCGATTCACGCTTGGGAAAGCGCCGCGATCTCTCCGAAATAACAGATCATGCTGATCCGCAGCCCAGAATAGAACTACAGACACAGGAATCAGCACGCGAGAGGAACGATCAGTGTTTACTGCCCGGTATAACCCGTAATTAAATCCAGGCTAATCGCCATCTGGATTAATTCAGGCAGAGACTGCGCCGCCATCTTGCTCATCAGATTAGCCCGATGACCTTCTACTGTTTTGCGATTAATGCCCAACACCTCGGCGATATCCTGATTCGCAAGGCCCTGAGCAACCTGCTCAAACACCTGACGTTCACGTTTAGTCAGCGCCGCAAAGTGTTGCTGTACCGACTGTAGCTTCTGTTGCCCGTCCCGTTGAGCCAGATCCTGCGCCAGTGCCTGCTGAACATGATCCAGCAGTAACTGATCATTAAAAGGCTTTTCGATGAAGGTTCGGGCACCCTGAGTCATGGCCGTTACCGCCATATCCACACTGCCATGTCCGGAGATCATAATCAGGGGGATATCAACATGGTAATCGGGAAGCTTCTTCTGTGCGCTGATACCACTCAAACCCGGCATCCGTACATCCATCAGAATACAGCCACTTGAACCAGGCTCAAAACTATCCAGAAAAGCCTGCGCATTTTCGAACGAGACCACTTTCAGGCCTACCGATTCGAGTAACCATTGCAGGGAATCCCGCACATCCCAATCATCATCAACTACATATACAGTCTGCTCAGCCATTTCACTCTTATCATCTGCTAATAACGTTGGTTACCAATTCTACTATGTTGAGGACAGAATAAAGCTAAACTTCGCGCCACCATCAGCACGGTTTTCCGCCTGCAGTTGTCCCCCATGCCGTTCAATCAGAGTACGACTTATCGCCAGCCCCATACCAAGCCCGTCAGCCTTAGTGGTAAAAAACTGCTCAAACAATTGCTCCGGATCAGCCACCGGCAAGCCCGGCCCCTGATCCAGCACCGAGATTATAACCTGATCTGTTTTATCCGTAGAGGCCTCAAGCCACACCTTAAGTGGCGTCCGATGCTCTGCACGGTGACAGGCTTCTATACCATTGAGTAGCAGATTCAGTAGTATTTGTTCGAGTTGAATCCGGTCGGCGTATACCGCTGATATATTTTCAGGCAAGCCATTTTCCAGCACCACATTATGCCGTTTAGCCGCACTGCCACAGAAACCGATCAGATCGTTAACTAAAGAGTTCAGCTCTAGCAGCTCCCATTTCGGGTCGCTTTTACGGGTAAAATCCATCATCCGGCGAACAATTTCACCGGCCCGCAATGCCGTATTCCCTATCCGCTCCAATGGCTGTTCGATATCATCAAGGGCAGATTCACGATCCGTTTGCATACGCCGTTGAATTCCCCGCACGTAATTCACCACGGCGGTCAAAGGCTGGTTAATCTCATGGGCCAGCCCCGTCGCCATCTCTCCCATCGTAATCAGCCGCGCAGCATGATCGATCTCCTGCTGATATTGCTGCTGTTTCGCTTCAGCCTGCTTAATCGCCGTCATATCCCTCGCTACGGTAGAAAAGTATTCCAACCGATTATCCAACGTCCGATGCGCCAGCACTTCTAACATCACAGGAATAGCCTGCTGATGAATCCTGCTGTACATGTCCGCCTCTCCTCGCCAGCTTCCCTGATCATGGGCTTCAGGAAAGGCCTGTTGCTGTAACAGCGAGTAACTTTCAGGAGTAAACAGCATTTTTAATTGTAGAGGATCATGGCCGCTAACTTCGAGTCCTAAAGCATCTCTGGCCGCTTCATTTAACTGACTGACCCGGTGATCCGGAGTAACGAAAGCCACCAGATCACTACTGTGCTCAAGCACCCTGGCCAGGCGACGGTTAGCCTGTTCAGCATTGATACGCTGACTAACATCCCGGGAAACGACTAAAATCTCTTTCAGTTCATCGGTAGCGGCATCTCGAATTGAGCGGCTGGTGCTTTCTAACCAGGTATAGTGGCCATCTTTACAGCGAAATCGATAATTATGGGTGTACAGCCCCCTTTCATAGCTGACACTGGGCGAACGCCGCTTAAAATCTTCGACATCATCGGGATGATACAACTCATAGGCAGACATACCGACAATTTCTTCAACACTGTAGCCCAACAAGTGTGTTACCGCAGGAGAAGCATAGATAAAACGCCAGTCGCCCGGCGTATGCCGGGAGATCATATCGGTAGACTGTTCCGCCATCTCAGCCAACAGCCGATTACGCTCAACATCGGTGGACTGTATCAAGCCTTCAGAAGAGGAAGATTGTTTATTGCTATCTGGCTTTTTCACCCGGGCGCTCTCCGGTGGCTGACTCATTAGCATTATCGTTCCTCCCAATCATACCAAGCCTGCCCGGACAGTTCAGTTAACGGCAAAACTTCCAGTAATAAGCCGGACTCAATCATCCAGCTGTTGCAACATATTGCGCAACGAATATTTCTGAACCTTACCGGTAGAGGTTTTTGGCAGATCGGCAAAAACCACCCGTTTCGGACATTTGAAATGCGCCATATTATCGCGACAGAAACTGATAATGTCTGCTGCGCTTACCTCTCCTTCCGGTTTCAGGGTAACGATGGCACAAGGGACCTCTCCCCAGTGATCATCAGGCTGGGCGACCACTGCAGCTTCCATAATGGCCGGATGCCGGAACAGCATGTCCTCTACCTCTATCGTTGAGATATTCTCTCCACCGGAGATAATGACATCTTTAGAACGATCTTTAACTTCGATGTAACCGTCCGTATGCCACACCGCCAGATCACCGGTATGGAACCAGCCACCTTCAAAGGCATCTGCCGACGCTGATGGGTTCTTTAAGTAGCCTTTCATCAGGGTATTACCCCGCATAAAGACCTCTCCCATCGCCAGACCATTCATAGCAACCGGCTTAAGTGTTATGGGGTCAGCTACCATCAATCGCTCCATCCCTGGTGCCCGCACTCCCTGACGTGCCATCTTGGCAGCCTTTTCTGGCAACGGCAGTTGCGCCCACTCTTCCTGGAATGAACAGAACACGCTAGGACCATAGGTCTCAGTCAGACCATAAGCATGCACAACCTGAATGCCCAGTCGTTCAATCCCTTCAATAATTGACGCAGGAGGAGGAGCACCCCCAGTGGTTACTGTGACCGGATGATTAATCTCCAGTTTCTCCTCTTCTGGCGCATTTAGCAGCATGTTCAGTACTACCGGCGCACCGCAGAAGTGGGTCACACCATAAGAATCTATCGCCTGAAATACTTTCGCTGGTAGCAGGTGGCGCAGACATACATGGGTACCGGCAACAGCTGTCACCGCCCAGGGATAACACCAACCATTGCAGTGAAACATCGGCAGGGTCCAGAGATATACCGCATGCGGAGGTAGATTCTGTCCCAGAATATTACTCATGGCATTCAGATAGGCACCCCGGTGATGATATACCACCCCTTTGGGGTTACCGGTGGTCCCTGAGGTGTAATTCAACGCGATAGCCTGCCATTCATCTTCTGGAGGTTGCCAGACGAAATCGCTGTCACCTTCAGCCAGCAGCTGTTCATAGGTCAGTTCACCGAGCAGCTCACCACCCTCAAACTGAGGATCATCAACATCGATTACCAGCGGGTTTTGTTGCGATGTTTTCAACGCTTTACCGACGGTAGCCGAAAATTCACGATCGGTAATAAGTACCCGTGCCTCACCGTGGTCCAGCATAAAACTCATCGTTTCAGCATCAAGACGGGTGTTCTGGGCATTCAGCACCGCCCCCAACATAGGCACAGCAAAATGCAGCTCTATCATTTCAGGAATATTGGGAAGCACCGCCGCAACAGTATCTCCCACGCCGACACCACGCTGGCTCAACGCCGACGCCAGTCGCAAACAACGCTGATACGTTTCTGCCCAACTACGAGTCAGATCACCATAAACAACCGCCGCACGATCAGGGTAGACACTAGCGGTACGTTCAATGAACCCGATCGGACTCAAAGCAGAAAAGTTCGCACTGTTCTGCTCCAGACCCATCTCGTACGGATTGTTATTCTTGTTTTCCATACTCGCTCCTACTTAATAAGGTGATGCAAATTAACGTAAGAACTTCATGCTGAAGTCCCTGAATTCCGGCACATCAGAGCGCATCATCCACTCAAAACCAACCATCTCCCGGGTAATGATTTTCACCCCTTCATCGCGCATTCGGGCAATCGCATACTCGGTATCCACTGGATTACGAGCCGAGATAGCATCTACAACTACATAAACCTTTTTACCTTGCTCCAGTAATCGCAACGCGCTCTGCATCACACAGGCATGGGCTTCCATTCCACAGATCACAATCTCTTCACGGCCCATAGCTTCGATACGGGCGCTACATTCTGGAGAATCAGCGCAGGAGAAAAATGTCTTACCGATAAAATCTTCAGCAGGTAACAACTCCTTCAATTCTTCAGTCGTGGGTCCCACACCTTGTGGATACTGTTCAGAGCCTAATACAGGAACCCCCACCAGTTGCGCCAACTCCATCAGCCAGCGACAATTTTTTACCAGTTCTTCGCTCTTATGCACACCTGGCAACAGTTTTGCCTGCACATCAATTACCAGCAGCGCACTCTTTTCCTTATTAATCAGCATATTATCTCTCCTGTTCAGACTGGACGACGGTCAACCATATTAGTCGCAACACCTTCAGCAACCACCTTTCCTTTCACGGTACATACCGTTTCCAGCACTACCCGACGGCGTTCTAGATTAATTTCCAGTACCTTAGCTGTCGCGGTAACGGTATCACCAATATGTACAGGCGCTTTAAATTTCAACTGCTGATCAATATAGATAGCACCCGGTCCAGGCATACGTGTCCCTAGCACAGCCGATATCAACGCTGCGCTAAACATACCGTGGACAATCCGCTGACCAAATATCGTCTGTTCAGCATATTCAGCGTTGATATGCACCGGATTATCATCCCCGGACACCCCGGCAAACAGCACGACATCAGCTTCTGTCACGGTTTTCGCATAACTTGCCGTCTGGCCTACCTGCAGATCTTCAATGTAAAAGCCATGTAAATCATCCATCTTCGTTTCCTCAATCGTTGTTATTTTCCGCCCTTAAAACCGGGCTCTCAGATATACGCTGAACCTAACAGTAATGGTTTTTACCTATAAAACCAAGTAAAAACCCTTGGTTTTTTTTATTAATCCTGCTAGTTTGACTCGAAATATAACGGCATGAACCCAAAAATGCCGGGAGAATATTATGATGACCCAGACCACCAATCTCATATCTGAGGCTACACCTACATTGCTGGGACGCACTATTGGCCACCTGCGACGCATCTGGCGAACCCCTTCCAGTAACACCATCGCCGATGAACTTCAGCTAAGTCCTGAGCTAAATCCGGGCGATTCAGAACAATTGATTCAATGGATGGACGGCTGCCTGTTACAAGAATGCAATGAAGTCACTGCAAGAAACCGGGCTGTCATTCTGGGGCGCAGCTATCTTAGGCTGAATGAACAAGGCCGTAGCCGCTTTCTGCTGTTACTCGCAGAGCATTATGGGATTAATAATGAGCAGATCGAAGATTGCTTTCAGCTGTGGAAGAATGCACCTGCTGAAGAACGCGCCAAAGCCGGCCAGCAATTAAGAGAATCTCTGGACCCACCTCGACTTCGCCTGTTAACTCAGTTTAACGGCCTACCAGAAGGGGTTAAATTTCTGGTAGATATGCGTGCAGAACTGCTCACTCTAAAGAAAACTTATCCACAACTGGCAGAACTGGAAGCAGACCTGAAACGGTTGCTAATCAGCTGGTTTGATATCGGCTTGCTACAACTGGAACAGATTAACTGGCAATCCAGTGCCGAACGACTGGAAAAGCTGATCGCCTATGAAGCGGTACACGAGATCCAAAGCTGGGACGACCTGAAAAACCGACTCGATTCTGATCGCCGTTGCTTTGCATTCTTTCATCCTAATATGCCCAACGAGCCCCTCATTTTTGTCGAAGTCGCCCTGGTGAAGGGGCTGGCCAATAACGTGCAGACATTGTTAGATGAAGCGGCTCCCTTGCAGGATATACAGCAAGCAGATACCGCCATTTTCTATTCCATATCTAATGCGCAGCCAGGTCTGGCGGGCATCAGTTTTGGTAACTTTCTCATCAAGCGAGTAGTCGCCAGGCTACAGCAGGAATATCCTCATCTGAAACAGTTCTCAACCTTGTCACCAATGCCCGGTTTTTGTCGTTGGCTGGAACAGCAGAATGAGTCTGAACTCGAACAGTTATCCGGCGGTAAGCAGTGGCTGCAACTTAAATCTGACTCAGATATTTCTGGTCATATGCCACCAGCAGAAGCTCGCGAGCCATTACTTAGTCTAGCTTGCCACTACCTTAGCCAGGTCAAAGGCAGAGGTCATCTCAGTAAAGATCCGGTAGCCCATTTTCATCTCAGTAACGGCGCCCAGATAGCTCAACTGAACTGGCTAGCCGATTCATCTGCTAAAGGGTTACAGCAATCCGCGGGCATCATGGTCAACTACCTGTACCAGCTGCCGCAGATTGAATCCCGAAGTCAGGACTACAGTCAGCAGGGCTCTGTCTCACTGGCTCAGAGCCTGAAACCTCTTCTCAAGCTATAACAAGCGTACTTTTACTCATTTAATAATCCGATAAAAACAAATTCTACAGGAGAACAACATGACTCAACGTATAGCAGTAGTGACTGGTGCCAGCGGCGGTTTAGGCGAAGCGATGTGCAAAGCGATGCTCGATCAGGGCCGTAAAGTTGTCGGAAGCTATTTTCCCGGCACGGATAGCGATGCCCAAACCTGGCAGCAAACGATGCAGGCTGAAGGTTATGAAGTAGCCATCTATCCACTGGATGTGGCCGACTATGATAGCTGTTGCAGCTTTATTGCCACGGTAGAAAAGGACCTTGGGCCGATCGACATTCTGGTTAACAACGCAGGTATAACCCGTGATGCACCCTTAAAACGAATGCAACCGCAGCAGTGGCAGGATGTCATGCGTACCAACCTGGATTCTAT
>JAGPUU010000184.1 GCA_018067325.1 Amphritea sp. | reverse complement strand
CCTTTGCCTGAGCCTGGAAAGAAAACATAACCAGCAGGAGTGTAAGCAGTGAGCCAAATGCGTTTTTTCGGTTAACGATGGTATTCATTTCTAGCTACCCTTGTTCTTAGTTAATCGCGCTATACATTCTTTCTATTTATGAAACTGACCGGCTTTGCAGATGCCTGATTAGTTATGCGCTTTATTTGAGCTCACTATATCCAGCTAACATGAAATTAAACTGAAACACCGGGTGAAAAATGACTAAATATCTGATGTTTAGGTTACGTTACTCAAATATATAATAGTCATAAACAACGGCATTGTGAGGGAACCTGCGAACAAATCCTGTTCGAGATCTGCGGATCTGCGAGACCACAGGGAAATAATATGTTCTGCGTGATCACTTATTATAAGGTTTACACATCACTGTAATGTTTTTCTTTGGTTGTGAGCTTTCTCAGAAACCAACCCTGAGAAAGGGGATGAAAAGTGCTATCAGGACTTATTTCCAGGTTCATTAATAATATTATTTCGTTAAGGCTTTTTCTCGATATATGATCCTGCCCACGCTTGCGGTAATATTACCGGCTATTTCGTTTAATGTTCTGAATCCAACAGGTCGGTCCAATATGTTGTTAATGATAGATAACTACGACTCGTTTACTTATAACGTCGTACAGTATCTGGGAGAGTTAGGTGCTGATGTTCAGGTCCATCGTAATGATGAGATCACAATTGAGCAGATCGAAGCGCTGAATCCGGAGCAACTGGTTATCTCGCCAGGCCCCTGTACCCCGAATGAAGCGGGTATCTCTGTTGCTGCGATTGATCACTTTGCCGGTAAATTACCGATCTTTGGCATCTGTCTTGGCCATCAGAGTATGGGGCAGGCATTCGGCGGAAATATTGTCCGTGCCCGTCAAGTCATGCACGGTAAAGTCTCACCGGTTTATCACAATAATACCGGTGTTTTTGAAGGGCTGGAAAATCCAGTGTCTGTCACCCGTTATCACTCACTGGTGATTGATAAAGAGACGCTGCCGGATTGCCTTGAAATGACCGCCTGGACTCAGACCGAAGACGGCTCTATAGATGAGATTATGGGTGTGCGACATAAAGAACTGGATATCGAAGGTGTTCAGTTCCACCCGGAATCTATCCTGACTCAACAGGGTCATGATCTTTTGGCTAATTTTATTAAGCGTAAAAAATAATTATTGAAGCAGGTAATCACGCGATGGATATTCAACAAGCGCTGACGATAATCGTTGATCGTCAGGATCTGACGGCAGAACAGATGAAAGCCGTAATGAATCAGATCATGACGGGAAATGCGACCGATGCGCAGATCGGTGGATTACTGATCGCCCTGCGGATGAAAGGTGAAGCTGTCGCTGAAATTACCGGTGCGGCGGAAGGAATGCGTGCACTAGCGATCCCCGTCAGTGTTAAAGCTGAAAATGCGGTAGATATTGTTGGTACCGGTGGCGATGACTCTAACCTGTTTAACGTTTCCAGTGCGTCTTCTTTTGTCGTAGCGGCGGCGGGGGGCAACGTTGCAAAGCATGGCAATCGCTCAGTGTCTTCCAGCTCTGGCGCGGCAGATTTGCTTGAGGCGGCGGGTGTTAATCTGGCCATTACGCCTGAACAGGTGGGCCGTTGTATTGATGAAGTGGGTGTTGGCTTCATGTTTGCGCCGCAACACCACAGTGCGATGAAGTATGCGATTGGCCCGCGTAAAGAGATGGGTCTGCGCACCCTGTTTAATATTCTGGGTCCGTTGACTAATCCTGCTTCTGCTAAGCACTACCTTCTGGGTGTTTTTGATAAGTCACTTTGCCTTCCAATGGCTGAAGCCTTGTTGGCACTGGGTGCCAAACACGCGCTGGTGGTTCATGCCTGTGATGGCTTGGATGAGTTAAGTCTGGCGACGGATAGCTATGTTGCTGAACTGAAAAATGGTGCGATCAGCGAATACACAATTAATGCTGCCGACGCTGGGCTGGAAGTGCAATCTCTAGATGGCCTGCAGGTTAGTAGCTCTGCTGAGAGTCGGGCTCTGATTGAAGCGGCTTTTGCAGGTGACAACATGAAAGCGGCCGATATGATCGCTCTAAATGCGGGTGCAGCACTTTATGCTGCTGATCTGGCAGACGATCTGAAAGCGGGTGTTGCTCAGGCAAAAGACGCTATTCTCAGTGGCGCAGCCGCCGCTAAGATGAAACAACTGGCAGACTTTACTCAAGCTTTTAAGGGCGAATAATGAACAATCCTGATACCCCTACTATTCTGAAGAAAATAATTGCCCGCAAGCACGAAGAAGTTGCCGAGCGTCAGGCAAAAGTAAGTATCGATGATCTTAAAACGCAGATTGCTGAACAGCAGGGCAGTGCTACAGATCCTCGTGGTTTTGTCGCGAGCATGGCTAAGGCTTTGGCTGAAGGTCGTTCAGCGATTATTGCTGAGGCAAAGAAAGCCAGCCCGTCTAAAGGGGTGATTCGAGCTTCTTTTATTCCGGCAGATATTGCCCAGTCATACGAAGCAGGCGGTGCCAGCTGTTTGTCGGTGCTGACCGATGCGGATTACTTTCAGGGGAGTGAGGCTTATCTAATGGAAGCTCGAGCCGCCTGTTCTCTGCCGGTTATACGTAAAGATTTTATTGTTGATCCTTATCAGGTGTATGAAGCTCGTGCTATCGGTGCTGATTGTATCTTGTTGATTGTGGCTGCACTCGGCGACCAGCAGATGGCTGACCTCAATGCGTTGGCAATTGAGTTGGGTATGGATGTACTGATCGAAGTTCATAATAAGGCTGAGCTAGAACGTTCTTTACCGCTGGGTAATCGTTTGGTTGGTATTAATAACCGTGATCTGCACAGCTTCGAATTGTCACTGAGTCATACTTTTGATCTGTTGGATATGGTTCCCGAAGATCGTATTGTTATTACTGAAAGTGGTATTTTGGGTCGCGAAGATGTTATTGCGATGCGTGAACACAATGTTGATAGTTTTTTGGTGGGTGAAACCTTTATGCGGGCTGAAGATCCGGGTGCCAAATTAGCTGAGCTATTTAAATAATAAAGTTTCAATTAAGAAGATACAGAGACTATGCAAGCAAAAGTAAAATGGGACGGCGATGTTCGTTTCAAAGGAACGACCGGTTCCGGTTTTGATATCACTCTTGATGGTGAGCTGAAGCAAGGCCCTCGTCCGATGGAATTGTTGCTGTTAGGCTTGGGTGGTTGCACCTCTTACGACGTGATCGGTATTCTGAAAAAAACCCGTCAAGACGTGGTTGATTGCGTTGCTGAAATTGATGCAGAGCGGGCCGATGCGGTACCGGCGGTTTTTACTAAGATTCACGTCAAGTTTATTGTTTCAGGCAGAGGCCTAAACGAGAAGAAAGTAGAGCGTGCAGTGAAACTCTCTGCTGAGCAGTACTGTTCTGCTTCGCTAATGCTGGAAAAAGGTGGGGTAGAGATTACCCATAGCTTTGAGATCGTCGAGGTCGAATAAGAATTGCGGCCGTAGCTCGTTGTTCGAACGTCACAAAAAGCTTAACAGCCGTGGCTCGTAGCTCGACCGTCACAAAGAACGTGACTTGCTCGTCGCTCGATAAAAGCCTTCTATACTAGGTATGGAAGGCTTTTTGAGTTAAGTAGTTTGTAAGAAAGTTGTTGTGTTGGTTGTGCAGGGGCTGAGAATTCTGAGCCACGAGCCACGAGCCACGAGCCACGAGCCACG
>JAGPUU010000252.1 GCA_018067325.1 Amphritea sp. | reverse complement strand
AAGTATTCAGAACGCCATCGTACTGATTGATGAGGCACAAAACCTGACACCACAGCAGTTGAAAACCATTCTGACCCGCTGCGGTAAAGACAGTAAGATGATCTGCCTGGGAAACCTGGCTCAGATCGACTCAAACTATCTGACCCCGCTGACCTCAGGCCTGACCTACGTGGTTGAACGGTTTAAAGACTTTGAAAGCTCTTCAACAGTCCACTTAGAGGGCATCTTCCGTTCAAGGCTGGCAGAATACGCCGAAGAACACCTCTGATAACTATCCTGAAACAGATTCAAAGCCGCTACCCTGTAGCGGCTTTTTTCTTCTGCGAGTTTTGCTTGTTTATCCGACGTCGCAGGCGCTAAACTGCAGCCATGATTCTACGACGTTGCTTTATCTTTCTGATCCGTATCTATCAATACCTGATCAGTCCATTCCTGGGACCTAACTGCCGGTTTTATCCCACCTGCTCCACTTATACCCTGGAAGCAATTGAAACCCACGGTATTCTGAAAGGTTGCTGGCTGGGGATCAAACGTATTGGTAAGTGTCATCCAGGACACCCCGGAGGTTTTGATCCGGTCCCACCTTGTTGCAGCGACGAAGCACAACAGCCCGCTAAGCCCGATTCGCTTTCATCAAAACAGCCACCTACCGACTAAGGTTTTGGGTATCCTTTTAATTGACCTGATAAACTAAGACAGCTATAGCTTAACTATCACGTATGAATTAGCTGTTGAAGTAAGGATCAGGATGTTTAGCTCGCTTACGGTTATTCTCATCATCTCTCTCTATATGGCGGTACTCTTCGGTATCGCACAACTGGTTGAACGACGTATAGCGGTTCGCGGTGAGGGATTCAAAAGTCCATGGGTCTATAGTATTTCACTGGCGGTTTACCATACATCCTGGACCTTCTATGGAAGTGTTGGTTTTGCCGCAAGTTCCGGTCTGCTATTTTTAGGTGTCTATCTGGGAGCAATGCTAGGCATCGTTTTCTGGTGGATAACCCTTCGACGCATGGTCTTTGCCAAAGAGACCTTTCGCATCACCAGCATCGCTGACTTTATCTCCACCCGATATAACCGCTCTGAAAGCATTGCTGCACTGGTCACCCTGATCGCTCTGGTCGGTGTTCTTCCCTATATTGCCCTCCAGTTAAAGGCTGTGGTCAGTTCATTTCAGCTAATTACCGACCACGAAAGCTCAACCATGGGTTGGGGGCTGTCTGGCCTTCTCATTACCCTTTTTATGATCGCATTTACCATTATGTTTGGTATGCGGCGGCTTGACCCTACTGAACGCCATCAGGGAATGATGACGGCGCTGGCAGTCGAATGTGTGGTAAAAATAGTCGCCTTTATTTCAATAGGGCTGTTCGTCAGTTTTACTCTATTCGATGGTTTTGATGATATTACCAAGCGTCTTTTTGAACAGGGTTTTGAGCGGGTAATCAGTATCAGCAGTACTGAAAATTCAGGAGCCATGTGGCTAACCCTCGTCATCCTCAGCTTTGCTGCGATCCAGAACCTACCCCGAATGTTCCATGTCGCTGTCGTTGAAAATGCCAACCACCAGCACATAAAAACGGCAATCTGGGTACTGCCCCTCTATATGATTCTGATTAACCTGTTTGTTGTCCCTATCGCGGCAGGAGGCCTCTTGATGGGACTTCCTGAAGAGTCTGCAGACTTCTATGTACTTTTGTTACCGCAAATGGCGGGAAATGATGGCCTGACACTGTTGGCGTTTATCGGTGGCTTTTCAGCCGCTACCGGAATGATCATCATCACTACCATGACCCTTTCGACCATGGCATCCAACCACCTGATACTACCCATGCTAGAGAGAATGCCGGCCTGCAAATTTCTCAAGCCTTTCCTGTTGCAGATTCGCTGGTTACTGGCTGCACTGATTTTATTGGGTAGCTACGGTTTCGCCATCGAGTTCAGTGATTCTTATATTCTGGTTGCCATTGGCCTTATCTCATTTGTTGCGGTACTGCAGTTTTCCCCCGCCCTGCTTGGGGGAATCTTCTGGAGCCGGGGTAACAGTATGGGAGCCCTTTCAGGTTTATTGGCGGGCTTCCTCATCTGGACTTTCACCCTTATGATTCCGGCACTGGTTAATCAGGGCTGGATCTCTGACTCGATAATGAAAGAGGGCTTGTTCGGAATTGCATTATTGCACCCGGAAGCTCTTTTCGGATTAGAAGGTCTGGGGTCGATACCCCATAGTGTTTTCTGGTCGCTAATAGCTAACATCGGCTTTTACATAACCGGTTCTCTGCTCTATAGCCCCCAGAAATCAGAACGCCATCATGCCACAGAGTTTCTCTGCTCAATGAACCCGGCCCCGACCAAGCGAGCCCGCCCCACCGGACTGGACCGATATATCTCTCTCGATGACAAGCTCAATGAAGCTCAATCACTACTGGAAGGATACTTAAGCGCCGACAAAACAAAACAAGCCCTCGACCGTATTACCGAAGATCTACAAGTAACCGGTAAGAGTCATATCGCTATATTAGAGCTACTTGAGTTCCATCGTATGCTAGAGCATGCGTTAGCAGGATCAATCGGTTCTGCCAGTGCTCACAAAGCGATGGAAACCAACATCCGCTATAACAACCGTGAATCCACCGACCTTAAAGCGCTATACAGCCATCTGGTTATTGAATTAAATCAGCAACACCTTCCCGGACAAGAAAACCTTATCGAAAACGAAACGGGAAGCCAGAGTTATGGCCTGATCAATAATCTGCAAAAAAAGATTAAGAAGTACGAACAAACAATTAAAATGCAGGATAAGCAAATTGAAGATCTAGAGGCAAAACTAGAATCGCGCTATCAGGAGATCTTCCACTATCGTCTGGAAACCCAAAAGATCCAACAGGAAAATGAAACGCTTAAACTAAAGTTTGAAAGCACGCTGAAGATAGAAAAAAACCAAGCCCCTGAAACAAAGCTAGACTCAGATACAGACCAAGAGCTGGAAGCCAAGCCGAATCCTGGAACGAAATAAAATACGGGAAGGCAGGACAAAAAAATCAGAGGTGGGAAGCTAAAAAAAAACAGCCGCAGAAGCGACTGTTTTTTAATTACATAAGCGCTTATTCGCTTTCTTGCTTGTACTGATGAACATCCATCTGTGGATAAGGGATAGAGATACCTTCCTGATCGAAACGCAGTTTAACGCTTTCAGTGGTATCAAACATAACACCCCAGTAGTCCGCTGAGTTAACCCATGGACGTACGACGAAGTTAACACTACTATCAGCCAACTCAGATACAGCGATAACCGGTGCCGGATCTTTCAGAACACGTTCATCACTGGTAACAATCTCTTCCAGCAGGGCTTTAGCTTTTTTCAGATCATCGTTATAGCCAATACCGAATACCATATCCACACGACGGGTATCACGTGCTGAGAAGTTAACAATAACACCACTGTAGATGTTTCCGTTTGGCACGATAACTTCTTTGTTATCACCGGTGCGCATGATGGTATTGAAGATACTAATATGCTCAACAACACCGTTTACGCCAGCCGCTTCAATAAAGTCACCTTCTTTGAAAGGACGGAAGACAATCAACATTACACCTGCAGCAAAGTTCTGCAAAGACCCTTGCAACGCCAGACCAATAGCCAAACCTGCAGCACCTACCAGAGCGATCATTGAGGTAGTATCGACACCCAACTGATCCAGTGACGCGACAATTACCACCAACAGCAGCAGCATACTAGCAATTGAAGAGATAAAATTAACCAGTATCTCTTCCATCTCTCCTTTACGAAGAACTTTCCCCAGCATGTTGACTAAGAACTTTGCAACAATCCGACCTACAATAAAAATTGCAGCAGCCAGTGCAATGTTTATAGCCCATGGCAGTACGTAAACGTCAACGAATGACATATCCATTTATTTTTTCCCCTTTTCTCATAGAAACTGTTCTGCAGATGGCTCTAATTGCATGAAAACGAACATTAACTGTCCTGCAGCGACCATCTGCCCGTGAATATCACACAAGCATAGTCAAAAAGTCCATTTAAAACAGTATTTTTCACGTTAAAATAGCCTAAACCTAATACCCCCTTTAATCAGAAGTTTAAAATGCCCGAATCATCGCTCCAGACAGTGTTTAAACTGCGTGATTATCAGCAGGATGCGGTCGAGGCAACACTGACTCATTTTCGTAATAGCGATCAGCCTGCGGTAATCGTTTTGCCTACGGGTGCCGGTAAAAGCCTGGTCATTGCAGAGCTAGCAAAACTGGCACGTCGCAAAATTCTGGTGCTGGCCCACGTCAAAGAACTGATTGAACAGAACCACAATAAATACCTCAGTTACGGCCTTGAGGGAGGGCTGTATTCCGCAGGGCTTAAGCAAAAGCAGAGTCATCACCAGGTCACCTTTGCCAGCGTACAGTCAGTTGCGCGCAATCTGCAGGACTTCGCCACCGAACACTCTCTGGTTATTATCGATGAGTGCCATCGAATAAGTGATGATGAAAACAGTCAGTATCAGAAAATTTTCTCACAGCTCAGAGAATTTAATCCTCAGCTTAAGCTTCTGGGTTTAACGGCAACCCCCTATCGAATGGGGATGGGTTGGATCTACCGCTACCATTACCGGGGCTTTTGCCGCAGTAGCGAGCCCCGGCCTTTTGAGCACTGTATCTACGAGTTGCCACTGCAATACATGATTAAACGTGGGTTTCTAACTCCGCCAACAATGATCGATGCACCTATCGCCCAGTATGATTTCTCGGCCCTGAACCCTAACCGTTTCGGCAACTATGCAGAAACTGAAGTTAATCAATTACTGGTCAGCCACCCCAGAGTCACTCGGGCCATCTGTGAGCAGATTATCGAGCTAGCCACCAATCGCCAAGGGGTGATGGTGTTCGCTGCTACTGTTAAGCATGCCCAAGAGGTTTGTAGTTATCTGCCCGCGCATGAAACGGTGTTGATAACCGGCAGCACTGCAAACAGTGAACGGGATACGCTAATCCGTCTGTTTAAGCAGAAGAAAATCAAATACCTGGTCAATGTTGCGGTACTCACCACCGGCTTTGATGCACCCCATGTCGACTTTATCGCTATCCTCAGACCAACCCAATCAGTATCACTGTTTCAGCAGATAGTCGGTCGGGGGCTCAGGCTTGCAGAGGGCAAACAGAACTGCCTGGTCATGGACTACGCCGGCAATGGTTTCGATCTTTTTGCACCGGAAGTGGGACAACCCAAACCGGACAGCAGCAGCGTGCCGGTTCAGGTGTTCTGCCCCGCCTGTGAATTTGCCAATATTTTCTGGGGTAAAACCGACGAAGAGGGGAACATTCTGGAGCACTTTGGCAGACGTTGCCAGGGAACAGTTATGCTCGAAAATGATTCTAAAAAACCTGGCAGCAAAACCCCGGATAAAAAAATTCAGTGTGAGTTCCGCTTTCGTTTTAAAGAGTGTCCACAGTGTAATGCCGAAAACGATATTGCCGCCCGTAACTGTCACCAGTGTGACCACGCTATTATCGACCCTGATGATCAGCTTAAAGCGGCACTTAAACTGAAAGATGCACGGGTGATTCGCTGTGCAGGCATGTCAATGATTGAGACCAAACAAAAGCTAAAGGTGACATATCACGACGAACAGGGCGAGGAGCTAAGCGAACTCTTTGATATGCAAAACCCAAAGCAACGAAAGCGCTTCAACGACCTGTTTGGGCGGCGTTTTCAACAGAGCACCCAACCTAAAGTATTCAAGACGCTGGAGGCAGTATTGGCCGTGATCGACCAGTTTACCGCCCCAGACTTTGTGGTGGCGAGAAAGTCTGGGCAGTTCTGGCGTGTGCAGGAAAGAATCTTCGATTACCAGGGTAACTACCGTAAAGCGAATCAGCTTTAAACTATCAGCCCTATCAGCCTTGAGCTATAGCCTTGAGTTACAAACCATAAATTCAACTCAGGCTCCAACCACCCGCTCAGGTAACCAGCGTAACGAATCAAACAGCCCTTCTATCACTTTAAGTCGGGGGGTACTGCGATGCTGAATAAACTGCGTCGGCACTATTGCGATCTCATCCGGTAAAGATTCAAATTTCAAGCTATCCCTATAGATCGACAGTTCCACCACATTCCGGGGCATCAATGTTAAACCTAACCCCTGAGCTACACACCCCAGTATCCCTTCCAGGGTGCCAAGTTCACTCAATCCAAAGCGGTTACTCTGATAATCCCGAGACCATTGCAGTGCTTTGTTACGATAGGTACAGCCCTCGCGAAACAGCACCAGGTTATCAGAAGGTTCGAGGTTTCGGGGCTGCACCAGCACCAGCTCCTGTTGAAACACATCCAGAGTAATCAGGTCTTTATGCTCAACAGGCCCACCGACAAAAGCGCAATCTATATGATGATCCAGTACCGACCGGACCAACTCCGCAGTCGTGGCTGCCGTAACTCTGGGCTGAAGTTTTGGACAGCTCGCTCGCAGCGCACCCAGCATCTGAGGCAGATGCGTAGCGGTAAAAGACTCCATCGCTCCAATCTTTATCTCTGCAGCACCTTTTTCTGACAGTCGAACAGCTACCCCGGCCTGGCGCTCCAGCTGCAATATCTGTTCAGCGTATTCCAGCAATATATTCCCTGGCCGGGTCAACTCCAACCCTCGGCCTTTACGGGAGAACAGCTTAGTTCCCAGCTCCTCTTCCAGCCGCTGTATCCGGGTCGTAACATTGGACTGCACTGTATTCAGTTGCTTGGCAGCCGCTAGAACACCCCCCTCTTTCGCTACCTTTTCAAAGGTTTTTAACGCTATCAGTTCCATTCTCGGTTCACTCTAATCACACCTAAAACTTATTCTTAATTAGAGAACAATAGTATCTTTATAATTCGTTTGTAAAGAATCTTATAGCTATATACGCTTATAGATATACGAAAATAAGAACAAAACAGGCAATAGCCTACTGAAGAGTTCAATGGAAGCTACCGATAACAAACAACATTTCAAAGTCCTGGGGTCTGGCTTACTGGGGCTGATTCTCACTGTCGGCATCGCTCGCTTCTGCTACACCACGCTGTTACCGGCAATGCAGGCAGAGGCAGGACTCAGCGATCTCGCCGGTGGCTATCTGGCCACCATTAATTACATCGGTTATATGTGCGGCGCGGTATTGGCGGCTACCATTGGCAACCTCAAAACTAAAGATATGCTCTACCGTGCAGGCCTGATTACTGCGGTGATAACCACACTCGCTATGGCCCTTACAGACAATCTATGGCTTTGGGGAATTCTGCGTTTTTTCTCAGGTCTAAGCAGTGCCAGCGGTATGCTGATCAGCGCCGGTCTGATTATGAACTGGCTGCTACGCCACGGTCACCGGGCTGAGCTGGGTATCCACTATGCCGGCGCGGGTCTGGGTATTATTGTTAGTGGACTGGCCGCAGAACTGATGATCGGTCACCTCGACTGGCGAGAGCAATGGTTAGCCGTTGGTCTGCTGGGTTCGCTGATCGCTATCCCCGCCTGGCGCTGGTTGCCCCGACCCGATACCAGTCATCAGACAACCTCCGGACAGCAGCTACAGGACAACCCTCCCAGCCGACGCTGGTTAGTGTTACTGGGCATCATGTATTTCTGTGCCGGATACGCTTACGTGATCAGCGCGACTTTTCTGGTGGCCATCGTGGAAGCTCAGCCTGCCTTACAGGGGGACGGGCAACTCGTCTGGATATTTGTCGGCCTGAGCGCAACACCTGCCGTTATTCTATGGGACAGAGCCGCCCGCAGACTAGGCGAACTAAATGCACTATTCATCGCCTTTATTATTCAAATCGTCGGAATTATTTTGCCCGCCTTGAACGACAACCTCGGATTAGTTCTGTTCAGCGCAGTACTTTACGGCGGCAGTTTCATTGGTATCGTTAGCCTGGTACTGGCGATGGCCGGGCGCTTCTATCCCACTAAACCGGCAAAGCTCATGGGCAAGCTCACCCTGTTATATGGCATCGCTCAGATCGGCGCTCCAGCCATTGCTGGCATTATCGCTGATAACGGTGGCAGCTATGCTGATTCGCTCTATATCGCCGCTGCGATCTCTGTATTGGGCGCTGGAATGATACTGATACTCAAAGCCGATCAGAAACGTGAACTGACTCTGACAGAAACATAAAAAAACGGCTCGAGTGAGCCGTTTTCAAGAATCATTAGAATCTAACTGACTAACCAGACCTCTCTGGCCCACTCCCACACTGTTGTCCACTCCTCTACTTCACCACTTTCAGGGGTCCAAAACACCACAGCACCGTCAATAGTAACCGCATAAAAGCCGCCTTCATGGGCACATATCGGGGTTTGTTCACGGGACAAACCGATAGACCATGCATAGGCAGCTACTTCAGGAAGATGGGTATGGGAAGAAGGGTCGGCAACGGTTACCGGCTCTAACGAACCGCAAACCACATCGCTGACGGTTAACAGAAAATCTTTAAAATCCGGATACAGAGGTACGCAGATTTCCTCTTCTGCGGAAACAACATCATCAAAGTCCGGCAGATCCAGAGGAGTCATTACCTCAACATTAGCATTGCGCAGTTCATCAATTACATCTTGCATAACTTCTCGCTTAACAAAGGTTCGATATCTCTCATGAACTGAAAAAGTGAAGCGATTATATTAGAGCAATTCCAACATCGCTTCAGCACTACTCACATCAAAGGTCTTAGGTTCTTCCAGATGCAGAGCAGTTACTACCGAGTCTTCAATAATCATGGCGTAACGTCGGGAACGTGTGCCGCCGAAAGAGCCACTATCCATCTCCAGACCCAATGCATTGGTCAGATCAGCACCACCATCAGCAACCATTGTTATCTTCTCTGCGTTCTGTGCCTCAGCCCAGGCTTTCATAACAAACGCATCATTAACAGAGAGACAGGCGATCAGATCAACACCTTTATCGAAAAACTCATCCGCCTTCACCACATAACCTGGCAGGTGAGAAGCCGAGCAAGTCGGTGTAAAAGCACCTGGCAGCGCAAACAGCACAACTTTCTTACCGGCAAACAACTGATCCGCACTTACCGCCGAAGTTTCACCACCAGCCACTGCGCTCACGCTAATCGCCGGAATTTTATCACCCACTTGAATCATAATAGTTACCTTAAATAGATGTTATTTACTGCTTACAACATAGCACCCGGATCATCCGGTATTTCATCCAATAAGGGAAGAGTAGCAGAAATCAGAGTTTTAATAGAATGCTCTCTTAAAAGCAGCTTTCATCTGAGCGTTCATTAGGCCCCAGGCCAAATACCGGAACCGCTTCTCATCAACAAGCCCTTACCGGTATGGATTTAAATAGAGAATGAGCTCACCTGTTTACAGATTAAAACCAAAGCGCAATATCATAAAAAACAGCATCCCCGCCACGATGGTTGTCAGTAGATCCCTGCGCCAGAATGAAACCAGTGCTGCAAATATCCCGGCCAGTAGCCATGGATTATCTACCCGTAACCAAAGCTCTCCCTGAGGTATTAAGAGAGCTGGAACAATGATTGCTGTCAGCACGGCTGGAGGCACAAAGTTCAGTCCGGTCGTTAACCAGGGCGGAAAGCGCACTTTCCCAGCTACTGCAAAAAGAATATAACGGACACTAAAGGTCACCAGAAACATACCGAATATCAGAGTAGCTTCATTCATGTACAGACTCCCGTACTGCCCGCTGTTTCAATAACAGGTGCAATGATAATCCGGTCGAGATACCGCATAGTGCGGCTACCATCAAGCCCAGTTTATGAGGTAAGCCTACCGTAGCCATCGCAATAGCAGCTGACACAATAACCGCCCCCCACATAGGCTTGCTCTTCAGATAGGGCACTACCATACCGATAAAAGTAACCGACATAGCAAAATCTAATCCCCAGTGAGTCATATCTGGAAAGAGCTCGCCAAGCGCTATTCCCAGGCCCGTACAGAATACCCAGTTACTGTACATCGCCAACCAGGAGCCCAGATAAAACCAGTGTGCATGCGTGGTATTGTCCTGCAGCAGGAAACGGTTACTAACCGCAGCAAAAGTTTCATCGGTCAGGCCAAACGCCATCATCAAGCGCCAGCGGTGTGGCAGATGTCGAACCTTAGGCACCAGATTGGCGGCGTAGAGAATATGACGCAGATTCACCACAAAAGTGGTCGCGATAATAACGGGTATAGCGGCCCCTGCTGCCAGTAAGCCGAGAGAGATAAACTGTGCTGAACCGGCAAACACAATGATCGACATCGCCAGTGCCCCCCAAGCAGATAATCCACTGGGGCCAGCAAGAGTGCCAAAGATAATACCAAAAGGTATCGCGCCAATAATTAACGGCAGCGTCGCCTTAGCGCCGTCAAGCATCTCTTTTCGTTTTATGATCCCCAAATCCGGGTTTGAACTATTACTCGTCATCTTCAGAACCTAAGCGTCATATACACATCAGAACGGCTAAAATAGGAGTGTCCATCGGGATGTGGAACCTGTTTAAAACCAAGGTTACGATACAGCTGCAACGCTTTTTCTAGTTTACTGGAGCTTTCAAGAAACACTTCAGAAGCGCCTTGTTCTCTGGCTTTATCCAACGTTGTCATCAACAGATTACGGCCCACACCGACATTCTGCCAAGCCTCATCTACCCCCAGTTTAGATATTTCAAACCGCCCGCCTTCGTGGCGGGCCAACGCAACACAACCCACCACGCTTTTATCCGCGCTATTATGGGCAAACCAGATGTAGCCACCCCGGGCCAGATATGAACCTTCGGGGTTATCTAACACTTCGAAATCCCGTTCGGTAAGCTCAGTTTTAAAATGTTGGTTCAGCCAAGCCATATTGATTCGTTTAAATTCACCTCGAAATTCAGCATCCCACCCCTGAATAACGATCTGCTGGCTTTCATTGCGCCGTTCAAGCTGCTGCAGTACCGGCGCGTAAAAACCTTGCTGCTCTACCAGTGACTCAAACTCTGCCAACGAGTCAAGAAGTGGGTATTGTTGCGCCCCAATCAATGCGTCAAGATGAGCCTGAATAGCTGTCCAGACAGGCGCAATCTGTTCCAGCAGCTGCTCACTTTCTGACGTCAGCGCTAATAGCTGTCGCCTTTCATCTTCAGGATCCGTCGTTTTACTCAACCACCGTTCTTGCTGCATTTTTCGGGCAATCTTACTGATCGCAGGGTGGCTCACAGCTAACTTCTCGGCCGCCTCAGTCACCGTCATTGATCCCTGTTGATGTAACAGATTAAACAGTGGATAGAATGTTGGATTCAGGGTTATTCCCTGACTCTGATAAAGCCGGATAACATCCTGCATCAGTGCATCAGACAGACGTTTCAAGCGGCTACCCAGTGACAAGCTGCCAAAATTTTTCATGTAATCCATAAGTACTCAGCCTAAAACAAAACCATTTACGTAACTAGTTACGTAAATTATCATAATAAAATAACTGATGCATCTTTTGATACCTAATTGATTGCTATTTCACATAAACAGAGACACCTGTAGGTTTTTTGGCTAGCACCTATGAAAGGACTAGAGAAACGGCTCGGTAATCACCGGCTGTAATTGAAATAAAAAAAAGGGGATTGAACATCCCCTGAAGGATTGGGTGAATCGTTGAAAAGGGAAATAAGTTTTTCTAAACCTAGCCCGTCCGCTCGGGACGAATTATAAAACCAGCAGCGCGACCTGCGTCAGCATTGGAGAAATACCAACGAGCAAACCGCCGACAACCATTAAAATAGTTGAGATAATACCGAAAATTTCAACACCTTGCTCTTCATGTAACATGAGTAATTCTCCATTTACGATTTCTGTTACTACTCATATAGCACAAACAAGGCCAGATCAAATTACCCCTTTACTTTCAACAGTTTAAATATATATCACAGATTACAATCCCGACTACCTAAGACACATATGACAAAGAAATGCCATATATGACGCATTACTCAAATTCCATCGCTTCAAAAATACGGCCGGCATTTTTACCCGCCAACTGCTCATACGTTTCAAGATGCATGTAGGGGGTCTGATCTATCCCATAGGCATCCTCAAGAGTCCCATCATTATCCAATAGCTCAGTTACCTTCCCTCGCATATATTCAAGATAACCCCGGGTATATTTATCCACTTCTGCAAAACTGGTGGGCTCACCATGCCCTGGAATAATAGTCATCGTTTTGGCAACAGGCTCAAAATGACTATGCCAGGTTTCCAGCCAGGCGGCGGTATCAGTGTCCGGGAAAACCGGCAGCATCCGCTGATGAAACGCCATATCACCGGTAATCAGCACATTACGCTCGGGTATCAATACAGAGATATCTCCAGGACTATGACCAGGACCAAAACGGACTAACTGCACTTTCAAATTCCCCAGATCAAGTTCAAGCTGATCATTGAAACTACGATCTACGACTACCAGTTCGGTGCCTTCAATCTGCTCTTTGAGTATATTTCTCATCTCCTCCAGGCCATCAGCCCCCTTGTGCTCAATCTCTGTGACCGCATCCGCATGGGCGATGATGATCGCGCCCTGCTCCTGCCAGTAACCGTTTCCCAGAGCAGCATGGGACTGACCGTTCTCATCAACAACATAGAGGACCGGTTTATCAGTAACCTTTCTAATCTCATCATGTAGCGCTTTAGCCAGTAAATAGGCCGAGCCGCCATTGACCACCAGCACAGCATCCCGCCCTTCAATAAAGCTAAGATTATTATTATGCCCGCCGTTTTCATAACTGAAGTATTGAGTTGCCCCAATCGCCGACCAGACACCTTCTGCCACTTTAACCGGCTTACTATAGAGCATAGATTCAGGATAGCGGTCCGCCGGTGATGCGATCGCAGATAGCGAAATAACAGAGAACAGTAAACAGATAGCTATACCGGGTAGCCGCTCGAGCAGATTACATTGCATGGTCTACATACCTTAGGTTTTATTATTTTTTAATATATTGATATAAGATAATAGAATATGCAAAAGATGCTAACAACTATCCTCGCTAATGATAGATGCATAAAGGCGCATTTAGCGATAAAGCTAAACCTGAGAGTATCGGTCAGAGTCATTAAGTCTAATCAATTAAGCCTGAGTACAGCAGACAGAAACAATAATAAGAAAGTGAAAAATAATTCAACTCAATTGCAGCAGTGCCGATAATAAGAGAAGGTGCGAACAAGTCTCTAGAATTAAGCACCTGAAATAATAGCAAAGTGATTGGCAGTGAGGTGGGATATGCCACGATACTATCTGCGACATCCGACAGAAATTCCTATTCTGCTCAAGACAAAAATACCGCCACAAACGTTGGAAGATACCTGCCGTGATTACAGCGCTGGAGGGCTTTCATGCCTTTCGGACCGGTTCATCTCGCCTGGCTCAGCCGTTAGAATCACCATTTCTCTCTCTCAGCCCGACCTGAACGCTTCAGGTCATGTTATTTGGTGCCATAAGCAATCTGCAGGCTACCTAATGGGAATAGGGTTTGACGACCCAGATCAAGCCTATTCAGTCAGGATGATTGAACAGATCTGCCAGATTGAAAGTTTTCGTTTAAATCAGAGGCGAGAC
>JAGPUU010000237.1 GCA_018067325.1 Amphritea sp. | reverse complement strand
CAATTTATATCAATGATTTGGTCGATTTGTACTTATTTTTGGGTGTATATTTCAGGATTTTTTTAAACAAAATTAATAAACTTGTGAGTAAGAGCGAGAAATAAGAAATGGCCAGCCTGAGGGGCTGGCCAGGAAGGGTATTATTCTACAAAGGGTGCAAAACGGTCATCGACCGGAGTATCTGCCAGGTGATTGATATAATTACTCATCACTTTTTGAGCTAAACCGAGAACAACTTCTAACAGATGTTTCTGCGTATAGCCTGCCGCGTAAAAAGAGGCGATGTCGGCCTCATCTACCCGGCCACGATTGCGTACGATCAGCAACGTTGTATCGTGCAGCGCCTGCAGCTTTGTATTTGGCATCGGTTGTCGATGGCGCAGTGCGGCTGTTAGCGCATCATCAACCTTCATCATTTTTGCGATAGCGGCATGGGCCGGAACGCAGTAGTGACACTCATGTTCAACATTAATAGTCTGCCAAACGACTGTTAGCTCGTCGGCATCAAATGAACTCTCCTGAAACCATTTATGCAGCATCTGGTATGCCTCAAGTACCACGGGTGACTCAGCCATAACGCCATGGAGGCTTGGAACAGAACCGAAGTTCTTGATTGAATTTTGTAATAGAGGCTGACTGGCTTCCGGCGCGGTGTCCAGGGTATGTACTTGTAAATTGTTCATCTGAAAATCCTCGATAGAGTGAAGTTAGTTAATTGAGCGATT
This sequence comes from Amphritea sp., assembly GCA_018067325.1. Lineage (GTDB taxonomy): Bacteria > Pseudomonadota > Gammaproteobacteria > Pseudomonadales > Balneatricaceae > Amphritea. The sequence goes on along the minus strand of JAGPUU010000237.1, from coordinate 1,835 downwards.
GTTCAATAATTTAAGATTATTTGATTTTGATCGTTTGTTCAAGTTAAAATTTGAGCATCTGTTCAAATTAAAGAGATCTATATGGCAAATGTTGCAAAGTACAATCGTGAAGATGTTATTCGCAAAGCGATGTTGCTGTTTTGGGAGAAGGGCTTCAACGGAGCGTCTACACGGGATCTGCAACAGGCAATCGATATGCGCCCTGGGAGCATCTATGCTGCGTTTGGTAGCAAGGAAAAGATTTATAGCGAAGCGTTGGAGTGTTATTCGAAAGAGATGTCAAACATTCTTAACAAACATATAGAGGAGCAAGGTTCTCCATTGATGGGACTGGAGGCTTTCTTTCGCAATGTAGTTATTGATCGGCGGGATTCTAATCCCAGTGAGGTTTGTATGCTGGTCAAAACGTTGTCAGAAGTTAATGAGCAGCATCCTGACTTGCTGGAATTGGCGCGTGATCTGCTTAAACGTGCTGAAAATCGTTTTGCAGAGATTTTGCAACAAGCTCGGGGGCAAGGTGAAATCCTACCCGCCTCAGATACTGCAATATTGGCCAAGCATCTTCAGGTACAGATGATAGGGTTACGTATTTATATGAAGACAAGTGGTAATTCACAGGCCGTGAGTGAGTTAATCAGTAGTGTCTTCAAAGCTATCTCTATTAAGTGAGCGACGACTGCTCTTTTCGATGATTTTTTTATTATTCAAGCGATCAGCTCTCTTAAATCCAGGACCTAGAGCGCATACTAAGTTGCAAGGGACTTGTGCGTACTTTTCCTGGGTCAGTCTCATAATAGGTAGAATTATTGGATTACCTTAGGTCCTCGCTTTGTTTTTTTGCGTTCAACAGTGCTTAGATTAAGCTATTCTGATACTTATCTACGTCGATATAAGCTCTTTATCGTATATGGAGTACTCTAATACTGCAGCTTGTAAGTGTCATAATGGCTTATCGAGCCGTCTGCCTTTGGGAGGATGAATGCTGAAAAAGGATCCCAAGGTGTTATTAAATGACGTAACTCAGTCTACGGGAAACGATGCGAAGCGCTCAAAAGCTATTCTGATTGTTGCCCCACTAGCCGCTCTAATACACCTTCTATTGATTCCTTTTTTCTTTTTTACCGGGATAGATATTCTTGCCTGGGTAAATGTCGGTAGTGTACTTATATGGGGGGTAGGACTCTGGTTAAGTTGTCATGACAAGGTTAATCTGAGTATACAAATTTTTGCCGCAGAAATTTTAGCTCACTCACTGCTCGTCTGTTATTTTTTAGGGTCGGCCCCAGGGTTTCAATATTACCTCTGGGCTATAGCTGCTCTTTGTGTCATGGATACCAGCGCCAGCCTGCTTCGGGTCTGCCTGACTTCGTTTACGTTGATTATTATATTTGCAGTGCTGAATGCAGGCTTTTTCGAGCCTTTGTACTCGTTTCCTTTTCCTGAATACCTGCTCTATATGAATCTGGCCAATATCCTTGTCGCGGGGGGGATCTCAACCTTAGCCATTATTATTATGCGAGACTTTCATCTTTCTCGGGAGAAGGTGCTTAAAAAGCAAGCAGCGCGAGATAGCCTGACTGGCTTATATAACCGAAGAGAAGGGATGCTATTACTTGAGCAGTCTTGTCTGAATGCTGCCCGGAATAACGAGCCGTTGAGTGTTGTGATGGCTGATGTTGATTACTTTAAGCAGATTAACGATTGTTTTGGGCATAGTGTAGGTGATGATGTTCTCTGCCAGATAGCCGATCAGCTTGCCGATAGCATTCGGCGAAGTGATATAGCAATCAGATGGGGAGGCGAGGAGTTTCTTATTCTGTTCCCTGCAGCATCAA
>JAGPUU010000232.1 GCA_018067325.1 Amphritea sp. | reverse complement strand
GGGGGATGATGTTGAAAACATTATTACCGCACTAGAGTGGACTGATGAGCGCTGGAGTATTGATGAGAGCCGTGTGTCAGACATTTATAAAAGAGTCCGGACAGGCCACTATTATGTGATCAGCTGGGACGGTGGTGAGCTTCGCTCACGTAGTTTATGGGATGCTAAACCCGAGGTTCAATCTCTTCCTCCTGGTGAAAGTGTCCAATTCAGGGTGTCGGGTATAGGAGATGAACGCTGGTTAGTCTGGCAGCAAGGGGTTCGTAAACAGGGTCATGATATGACCATCTGGGTGGCTGAGGATATCAGTACATTTATCGATCGTCAGAATGAATATGAGTATTACCTGTTAACTATCTTAGTGGCATTAACACTGTTTATTCTGTTGTTACAACGACGAATTTTGCAATGGGGGTTTGGCACCCTGAAACCTTTGCAGAACGCCCTACTGAGAGGAAAAGTTAGTGGAGCTGTCAATTTGCCTGAAGGTATTCCTCAGGAGGTAAAGCCTCTGGCTGATGCTATTGAACGTCTGGTTGATCATTCTGGAAAACAACTAAGTCGTTCAAGAATGGCAACTGGAAACCTGGCCCATGAGTTAAAACTTCCGTTGCAGCATCTGCAGATGTTAGCTGAAGCCGCTGAATCTTCAGATAACCGTGAAAGTTTGCGGCAAATTTATAGTCAGCTTCATCGCCGTATTGAAAGTGAATTACGTCGTGCCAGGATCTCCGGTTCCCCCGCGCCAGGTGAACTCTTTAATCCGCGTGAAGAGTTACCTTACCTGGTGCAACTATTGAATCAAAAACGAAGTGGCGGTGAGGTCGAACTGAGTCAGCAAGTACCAGAAACTGCGATTCCATTTGATCGTGACGATATGCTAGAGCTGGTCGGTAATCTGCTAGATAACGCCTGGCGCTATGCCCGTTCAAGAGTGCTGTTGAGCATCAGAGAGAATAGAGGAAACTGGACCATTATCGTTAGTGATGATGGACCTGGAATACCGGCTGAGAGCATTAATAGTATGACTTGGCGAGGAAACCGTGCAGACGAGCAGGGTGACAATAATCATGGTTTGGGGTTATCGATCTGCAACTCAGTTGTCAGTAGCTATAACGGACGAATGAGTCTGAACGCCGGTCGATTAGGCGGTTTGCAGGTGATTATTGATTTGCCGCAGTCGGCCAGTGATGATTTTGAAGAGGGAAGTAATAATGAAGTATAAAGCTATAACAAGAATTGCATCTTTAATGATCGTAGTTCCTGCGATTGCGATGGCCGGGCTCAAACCCGGTAGCGTAGTAATCTATACCGATGGTGATGTTGAAAAGCTGTTAGTACAGAATCAGGAGTCGGCTATCTGGGAAGATCAGCGTAATCGTCGTTATAAGCGCTCTTATCTGCCTTACTTTCCGGTTCTTGAATATCGTCGCTTTAAAGAAGACCCAAGCGGTTATGATCAGTTTGTCACTGATATGAGCGCAGTTGAGCTAAAGCCCTTTAGCTCCAGTGAATCTGTGCAGTTTACGCTGACTCGTAGAGATCTTAATAAAGGGGCTAGCAGTCGCCTTTGGCGTTGTAGCTTTGTGGGCAGCGGTAGTTATCGCCTGAGTAAGCAGGATCTGGTAACTCAAGATTACAGTTGTACTCGATTTTCGGTGAATAAATATTATGTAGAAAGTTTCCGTGAGAAGCTGGATGTATCCTATTCGCCAAGGCTTAATCTGGTTGTAAAACAGGTTAAGACAAACAGGCGGGGTAAAGAGACCCAGGTGGCAGTGAAACGGATTCTTACTCCCGAGCGGGCCACGGCAAAACGTATTGCCCGTACCGTCTACAAACTCCATACCTCCAGGTGAACTCTATGAATAATCGAATAGCCAATGCAAAGCGCAGCTATATTACCCGAAACGTTGACCTGGCTGTGGCAACCTCAATTAGCCAGGGAAAACCCCGCTCGGGGGATCTGATACTGGCTCGGGTCGATCGGATTCGCAATCATACTCGTCTGGAAAATGAAGCAGGGCGACGTGAGCATCTTTATCCTGGAGATGAAATTATCGTGGCGGCGGCTGATCGTTATGCTACCGGGCAGTTTCATGCTCGTGTCCCTGATGAGTTGGGTGCATGCCATCTGGTTGCAGCGGGTGGCATTGCTGCTGAAGTGACTCAACGTAATCGTGGGATAAAAGCCGCGACAGAGATCACTGCACTTGGTTTGCTCTGTGATAAGCAGGGTAATGTTGTAAATCTGAATCAGTTTGCACCATTAAGTGCACTACAGCCACAGTCGGTCGGTTTAGATTGCTTGCCAACGCTATTGGTTATGGGGAGTGACATGAATAGCGGTAAGACCACGTTGGCCTGTGCCGCGGCGAATGGTTTCAAAGATGCGGGTTATCGTGTTTCTGCAACTAAACTCACCGGTACAGGAGCGGGCCCTGATTACTGGCGAATGAAAGATGCTGGTGCTGATCGGGTCGTTGACTTTTTGGATGCAGGTTATCCTTCAACGGTTGGTATGACGCCGCCGCAGTTGGTGGATATATTACAGCGCTTTAAAGCAGATGCTCTGAAACAAGGTACAGATATCCTGATAGTTGAAGTTGCTGACGGCGTACTGCAACCGGAGAATCGCGCCTTATTGCAATCTGGAGCTTTCCTTGATGAAGTCAGCGCAGCCTTGATTGCTGCAGACGGTGCTATTGCTGCCACTATGACTGCTCAAACGGTTTTGCATGCCGGTATTAGTGTTTTAGGTGTAGGTGGGCTTATTTCTAAGTCGCCACTCAGCTGTGATGAGGCAAGACATAGTTTAGGTTTGCCGATACTTGAGCTGGATGATTTTCATCGAGCGGATACCCGGGATTACCTTCTAGGTAGTCTGTTCGGAGCAGAAAACTATGCTACCACGCATTCTGGCTAATAAACGTTGGCAGCCTCTAGTACTACTGGCGGCGACGGGGGCTTTTCAGTCCGTCTGCCTGATCTGGTTGATTGGCTGGGCCCGCAACGTCATAGAGGGCGGTTCTGAACAACTACCGATAGTGTCCTGGGGCATTGGTATTGCTGCAATTTTGTTTCTGGCGGCGGGCCGGTATGTTGAACGGTTTTATGCAGAGCTATTAGCGCAGCGTTATATCTTTGAGTTACGACAAGCTGTGTTTGAAAAGTCGCAGCGTTTACCGACCAAAGATTTCAAAGTGGCTGATAAAGGTGGCACTTTGTTGAGGCTTACAGGTGATATGACTGCTATTCGAAACTGGATTGTGCAGGGGTTG
>JAGPUU010000227.1 GCA_018067325.1 Amphritea sp. | reverse complement strand
TCCTGATTCGCGCGTTGAATGACACTATCCTGCCTTATTTATACCGATTTTAATCAATAGACTAACTAACAACCTTAGGCAAAATAAAGTTAACGATTAATGAGCCTATTAGAAGTTAGTGATGTAACCACTCCCGTTACTTGATATTCGCGTTAAGTCAAAGAGGGCTCTTGTGGGATCTCTCTATTAAAATGTTAGCAATTTTGTAACCTTGCGAGAAAACAACATGATTAGAAAAGCTTTTCAGGATTGTTATCCAGATAATTTTAGTCATTGTTACGGATGCGGCAAAAGCAATGAACATGGGCTTCATTTAAAGAGCTATTGGGACGGGGATACTACCATTGCGCTTTTTACACCTGAAAGCTATCACACCGGAGGAGTCCCTGGTAAAGCCTATGGGGGATTAGTGGCTTCTTTGCTTGATTGTCATGGAACCGCTTCAGCTGCTGCTGCTACATTTAAAGCTGAAAATCGGACAATGGGAACTGAACCGCACATAAGGTATGTTACTGCCTCACTTAAGGTAGATTTTCTACGCCCTACCCCTATTGATGTTGAGCTAGAAGTTAGAGGCAAAATCGTAGAAATCAAACCACGAAAAATCACTATTGACTTATCTTTGAGTGCAGATGGAGAAATCTGCGCAACAGGACATATGATAGCAGTGAAATTACCAGACACTGCACCTAAGTAATAAGTAATAAGTAATAAGTAATAAGTAAAGCTTAATACTATCAGCGCTGCTAACAGGCCGAAGGGCAGACCTTGGGCGATGGCCCGAAGGGTGAGGAGCGTAGCAACGAATAATCAAACCCGGTTCGTGTTCCGAGCTGCGATATCCCAGATATAAAAAAGCCCCACTGCAAAGTGAGGCTCTATCAAAACAAATAAGTGGTGCCCGGACTCGGAATCGAACCAAGGACACGAGGATTTTCAATCCTCTGCTCTACCGACTGAGCTATCCGGGCAACGGGCGCTTATTAAACACGCCTGATCGGCAAAAATCAACTAAATTACCCGGGTGTCTGATAAAACATTAGGTTACTGATCAATAAGTAACCTATCAGATGCCATATTGTGCGCGATACGCCGAAATCGCTTCGATCTGAGCATCCATCCCACCCTTTTCACCTAGGTAAGTCAGCAGGTCATTTAGAGAAACGATGCTTGCCACCGGCATATTATAATCACGCTCAACTTCCTGAATCGCTGATAGCTCTCCTTTGCCCTTTTCCTGTCGATTCAAAGCAATGACAGTCCCTGCTGGAGTTGCCCCAGCCTGATCAATGATATCCATCACTTCACGGATCGCAGTGCCTGCGGTAATCACATCATCAATAATCAACACCCGACCTTCCAATGGTGCGCCTACTAGGTTTCCGCCTTCACCATGGGTTTTAGCTTCCTTACGATTAAACACGTAAGGAACATCCTGGCCAAATTCGGTCGCCAATGCGACACAAGTCGCCGCTGCCAGCGGTATACCTTTGTATGCAGGACCCAGCATCACATCGTACTCGATACCTGATTCCTGAATGGCTGCCGCATAGCATTTTCCTAACCGTGCCAACGCTGCGCCTGTATTGAAGAGGCCGGCATTGAAAAAATAAGGACTAGTACGACCAGACTTCAGTGTGAACTCGCCGAATCGCAACACCTCTTTATCAATCGCGAACTCGATAAACTCTCTCTGATAATCTTGCATCTGGGCTCTCCACAAGCTGTGTAAAAAAGATGCGCGTATAATACAGGGTTTCTTCCTGCCCCTCTATATCAGGACAGGACATACCCATTGAATTTCCCGTCGTTACACTAATTGTCATCGCTTTAGATTCAAATTTGCTTAAACACCCAGTACAATGCGGCTCTCGTATCAAATTCCGTTTCTTATGGATTTATAGCTATGCGCGTCATCACATTCAATACTCAGGGTATTGAACAGGCAGCAGACAATGGGTTTTTCCAGTGGATGGTTAAACAAGATGCAGATGTTGTGTGTCTGCAGGATCTGCGTGCCAAAGAGTATCAGCTGGATGATGAACGTTATCATCCCGAAGGCTATCAAGCGTACTTCTTTGACGCATTTGAAGATGGCTATAGTGGCGTAGCCATCTATACCCGTATATTGCCAAAAGCAATTATGACCGGACTTGGGTTTGAACAGTGCGACTTCAATGGCCGCTTTATTCAAGCAGACTTTGATAACGTCAGCGTCGCCGCACTCAGTGTACCCTCAGGCCTGAAGGACGACGAATGCCAGGTAGCCAAAGAGGAATACCTGCGGCTGCTCAAAGGGCACTTCACAAAGACCCTGCGTAAACGTCGTGAGTTTATCTTTTGCGGACCATTACAGATCGCTCATAAGCCTCAGGATCTGAGCAACTGGTATGTAAACCAGAAAGTTTCAGGATTCCTTCCTCAGGAAAGAGAGTGGATGGAAGATCTGTTCGGAGAGATGGGCTACGTAGACGCCTTCCGCCAGGTTAACCATACTGATCAGCAATACACTTGGTGGCCTGAATACAATAAAGCCCGTGATCTGAACGAAGGCGCGCGACTGGATTACCAGGTCACTACAGCCAATCTGCGTAAAACAGTTAAGTCTGCTTCTATCTATCGGGATGAATGCTTCTCGGCTCATGCCCCGGTCATTGTTGATTACGACCTTTAAGTCGAAATTCGGACATTAAAAAAGGGAGCATCAGCTCCCTTTTTTATAACTTATCCGAAGATCAATCCGCGAGAGCTTGCTTCTGCAGCTCGGATATTTCACCAATACCCTTCTTAGCCAACGCCAACATCGCGTTTAGTTCATCCTGAGAGTATGGCTCACCCTCTGCAGTGCCTTGAACTTCTACAAAACCGCCCTTATCGGTCATGATAACGTTCATATCGGTTTCCGCTTCAGAATCTTCCGCATAGTCCAGATCCAATACAGCCTCACCTTTATAAATGCCCACCGAGACAGCCGCCAGACCAAATTTGATCGGGTCACCTTTCATTGCGCCATGCTTATCTTTTTTCAGAAAGTTGATCGCATCTCTCAAAGCCACATAAGCACCGGAAATAGACGCTGTACGGGTTCCGCCGTCCGCCTGAATCACATCACAATCAATAGTAATTGTATTCTCACCCAGTTTTTTCAGATCCAGACAGGCACGTAAAGAGCGTCCAATCAAACGCTGAATCTCTACCGTGCGACCGCCCTGCTTACCTCTTGACGCCTCCCGACCGTTACGGCTACCCGTAGCGCGAGGCAGCATACCGTATTCCGCGGTCACCCAACCCGTACCAGAGCCACGCAGGAAGCGAGGCACACCCCGCTCAACCGATGCGGTGCAGATCACTTTGGTATCACCAAATTCTACCAACACAGAACCTTCAGCGTGCTTAGTGAAATTACGCGTAATACGCACTTCCCGCATCTGATCGACATTTCGATTACTCGGCCGTAAAGAGGTAACCCCCAGGTTTTGCAACTGATCTGAAATTGTTGAGCTCATGTACTTAAAAATCCTGTTCGACAACCCGACCGGACACATAGAGTAAGCAGTCGAGGGCTGTTAGAATAAAGGGTAAATCCGCCGACACTCGTCTCAGTGCCAACAACTAAAACAGCATTCTAATCGAGAACAGACGATATGACACGTAGTATGACCGCTTTTGCCCGTCAGGAAGTGCAACATGAGTGGGGTAGCCTGATCTGGGAAGTACGTTCCGTAAACCACCGCTACCTGGAACCTCACCTGCGCCTGCCGGAGAGCCTGCGTGACCTGGAAGGCTCATTAAGGGAGTCATTGCGTAAAAAACTCAGCCGGGGAAAAGTCGAGTGCACCCTGCGCTTTGTAGCAGAGGCCCAAGCCCAGACCCTCACCGTAGATGAATCCTTCGCCCGCGAGCTATTAGACGCGGCACAGCAGGTAGAAAATCTGTTACCAGTGTCGACACCGATTGATACTCTGGAGCTGTTGCGCTGGCCGGGTGTTCTGCAAGACACCAAACTAGATATGGACAAGGTCAAGAAAGCAGCCTTGGAATTATTCCACAAAGCCCTCGATGACCTGATTGAAAGCCGTGGCCGTGAAGGTGTAGAACTTGCTACGCTGATCGACCAGCGACTCGATGCCATTAGCGTTGTTGTGGCTGATGTCCGCAGCAAACTACCGGGCATACTGCAGGCTCAGCGGGATAACTTAAAAGCCCGCCTGGAAGAACTGAAAGCAGACCTGGACCAAGGCCGACTGGAACAGGAGATGGTGATTCTTGCGCAAAAAGCTGACGTCGATGAAGAGATGGACCGCCTGAACACCCATGTTCAGGAAGTAAAACGGGTTCTTAAATCCAAGGGCCCGGTTGGCCGCAGACTAGATTTCCTGATGCAGGAACTGAACCGGGAAGCCAACACCCTTTCCTCCAAGTCGATTGTTTCAGATACCACACAGGACGCGGTTGAACTAAAAGTTCTGATCGAGCAAATGCGCGAGCAGATCCAAAACATAGAGTAATGTAGCCTCATCTTATTACTAAGAGTTTAAACCTATATTCAGGAGCCGGTTTTGAAGAGATACAGGGTTATTCAGTACATGATTTGGGTGATGGAGGTTTTTACCGAAACCAAATCATTTGAAGCTAACCCTATTCTAGGCAACAAGCTTCTCAACTGCTTAGGGTTACATGTTATGCGAGTCATTATCGCTCGCATAATAACCGGCTTTCGCCGCTGGATTCTTAGTTGGAAAATCAGCACAGAGCATAAAAAAGAGTTCCATAAAAAGGGCTATCTGAAGATAGAAAACATCCTCCCTCCCGAACTTTTTAAACGTTTGCAGGTAGAGGGCGAAGACTGTTGGCCTGAAATTAGGGAGTTTATTCAAGGTGATACCACCACCCAGCTGACTTTTCTTGATAAGAATAAGTTGAACCAGCTTCCTGCAGCCAGAACATTATGCGGACTACCCTCTATAAGAAACCTAATGAATTACGTTGCATCTACCGCTATTCGTCCCTGGCCGCATTTCTTACGCGTCTGCAACCAGGGAGGAGAGGCTAATAACGACCCCCAGAAAACATTTCACTCGGATACCTTTCATCCAACAATGAAAGCTTGGCTTTTCCTCGAAGAGGTTAGCATAGACAAAGGCCCGTTCGAGTATGTTGAAGGTTCTCACAAAATGACTCTTAAGCGTCTTTTCTGGGAATATAAGCAAAGTATCAAAGGGCGGAATTTAAACCATCGTTATGCTGCACGTGGCTCACTTCGAATTGCTGAAGATGACCTGATTACACTGGACCTATTCAAGGTGCAGAAGTTTAAAGTACCGGCCAACACACTTGTAATAGCCGACACCTCCGGATTCCATCGAAGAGGAGCTGCTGCCCCAGACTCTAGCCGCCTTTCTGTTTATTTCTCTTCGCGCTTAAATCCATTTATTCCCTTTCCTGTTCCTGGAATAGAGACCATTAACCAATTCGCAGAAAAACTAGTTACTCAAGAAGTTGAGAAATCGACCGACCTAAAGAATACTAACCAGAATTGATTACTTCTAATTAAAAAGACAGGCCTCAAAAGAATCGTATCGCTGTTATAGCTGCAACCCAATAGCCAGATATATTTGTTGATACTTTCCCTCTTCTAAATACAGTTTTCAGACTATGTATCAACTCAACTACAAAATAACTGCCAACTATTATCTAACGCATCCCAAAGCGGTATAATCGTCCCTCAATTTTCCACCGCTCTCTTTCCTCCATCACTGTATGGCTGCTTGAGGGCTCGATTAAAAGCGACCCATATTATGAATCAGCTAGGCACCCTGTATGTTATCTCAGCACCTTCCGGAGCGGGCAAAACCAGTCTGGTTAAGGCTTTGCTGGAACAGGACAAGCAGATTCGGGTATCAGTCTCCCATACAACCCGGTCCATACGCCCCGGTGAAGCAGACGGGCAGGATTATAACTTTGTCTCACTCGAAAACTTTAACACCATGATTGGCCAGAATCTTTTTCTGGAACATGCTGATGTTTTTACCAATAAATATGGCACCTCCCGTCCCTGGGTTGAAGAACAGCTTGAACAGGGTATGGACGTAATTCTTGAAATAGACTGGCAAGGCGCTCAACAGGTTCGGCAACAAATGCCCGATTGCATCTCCCTGTTTATTCTTCCGCCATCCACTGAAGAACTACGTAAACGTCTGACCGGACGCGGGACCGATTCTGACGAGGTAATCAATCACCGAATGTCGGAATCGATGAGTGAGATGAGCCATTATCCTGAGTTCCAGTATTTAGTATTCAACGACGACTTTGATACCGCCTTAAACGATTTACAGACCGTGTTCTCTGCCCGTCGATTAGAACTGAGCCGCCAGCAACTTAAACAGGCCCAAATCCTCGTCGAACTCTTGTCAGAATAGAATCTCTCAGGTAGACTGGCCGGCTCTCCGAATCAGGTCTGAATACCGGCCTGAGTGACTGAACCCAATAACCGAGGTCGCCAATGGCTCGCGTAACTGTTGAAGATTGTCTGGAAAATGTAGACAACCGTTTTGAACTGGTAATGATCGCATCTAAGCGTGCTCGTCAGCTCGCAACCGGTGGTAAAGAACCTAAAGTTGAGTGGGAAAATGACAAGCCTACTGTTGTTGCTCTGCGTGAAATAGCAGAAAAACATATCGATGTATCAATTCTTGATGAACGCGAAGAAGATTAACTCTTTTTCAATCAGTTCTAATAAGGCATCATCTCTATAGTTTCTGTTGTTTTGTAGTCGCCTTTAAATATGGCTACTCTTGAGGCATAGGAGTAACTGATGCCAACTGTTGATGCGCTTTCTGATCGTCTGACTGAATATCTTGATCTGCAACAGATCAAGTTGGTTAGGCGTGCGTATTACTATGCTGAACAAGCACACGACGGGCAACGCCGCAAAAGCGGTGAACCCTATGTCACTCACCCCCTTTCTGTCGCTTCGATCCTCGCTGGCATGCATATGGACCACCAGAGCCTCATGGCCGCGATGCTTCACGATGTCATCGAAGATACTGCGGTGTCGCGGGATGGTCTTGAAGGCCAGTTCGGACAAACCGTTGCCGACATTGTCGATGGTGTTAGTAAGCTAACCCATCTGGAGTTTGAAACCCGTGCGGAAGCACAGGCGGAGAACTTTCAGAAGATGGTACTGGCGATGGCCGTTGATATCAGAGTTATTCTGGTAAAACTGGCAGACCGTCTACACAACATGCGCACCCTCGGCGCTATGCCGCCTGAAAAACAACGTCGTATTGCCCGTGAAACCCTGGATATCTATGCACCCGTCGCTGCCCGTTTAGGCATGCGGGATCTGCAACTAGAACTCGAAGATCTAGCGTTCCAGTCCTACCACCCAATGCGGGCGAAATATATTCGCAGAGCGGTAGTGCAAGCAAGAGGACAGCGAAAGGACGTCATCACCTCGATTGAGGACGCTATTCGCAACAGACTTAACCAGGAAGGCCTTCCCGGCGCCGTCTCTGGCCGAGAAAAACACCTTTACAGCATCTACAGCAAGATGAAGACGAAGGGTAAATCCTTTGCCGAGATCATGGATGTTTTTGCCTTTCGCATCGTCACTGAGTCCGTCGACGATTGCTACCGGGCGTTAGGTATAGTGCATAATTTATACAAACCGGTACCGGGTCGCTTCAAAGACTATATAGCAATCCCTAAGGCTAACGGTTATCAGTCCCTGCACACCGACCTTTTCGGGGCTCGGGATATAACCATCGAAGTTCAGATACGCACGAAAGAGATGGATGCGGTAGCCGGCCAGGGAATTGCAGAGCACAGCCACTATAAAATTTATGGCGACTCCAGTTCAGCCATTGATGGCTATAACCGTGCACGTAAATGGGTGCAGGGCTTGCTGGAAATGCAGCAACGCGCCGGCAACTCCATGGAGTTTATCGAGACCGTTAAAACCGACCTCTTTCCTGATGAAGTTTATGTGTTCTCACCACAGGGACGAATATTTGAGCTACCACAAAGGGCGACTGCGGTAGACTTTGCCTATGCGGTTCATACCGACATCGGCAACTCATGCGTATCATGTCGTATCAACCGTCGCTTAGCGCCGCTTTCACAGCCGCTACAGAGCGGCCAGACCGTTGAGATCATCACAACACCAAGCGCCCAGCCAAATATGGCCTGGCTGAACTTTGTTGTTACTGGTAAGGCCCGTTCCGCAATACGTCACTTTATCAAAGTTCAGCACCGCGGCGAGTCTATTGAGTTGGGTCGACGCCTGTTAACCCAATTCCTTTCAAACTATGGATCTAACCTGGAAGAGATCGATCCGGCCTCGCTCGCAAGTCTACTGGAAGAAACCGAGTTAAACTCCCTTGATGAACTGCTTGAAGATATCGGCATGGGCAACCGAATGGCCTATGTGGTTGCTCGACGCCTGCGTCCGGCAGAGCACCAAGAGGAAGAGCTGCAGGAAAGCCCTCAACCCGGAAAAACCACTCTGGCTATTCGGGGAACCGAAGGAATGGTTATCCACTACGCTCGATGCTGCGGCCCTATCCCTGGGGACGGCATTACCGGCCATATCAGTACCGGCAGAGGACTCGTGATTCACCGCACCGACTGTCGTAACATCGCCTTTATGAAAGACGATGCCGAGAAATGCGTATACCTCGAATGGTCCAATAGCATTGATGACGAATTTATCGTAAATTTGGATCTCAAAGTCGAGTCCAAGCGAGGCCTGATAGCATCGCTTGCGACCACTGCGGCAGCTACCGGCGCCAACCTTTTGAAAGTAGATATTACTGAGACAGATGACGCCCTCAATACCGTTCACATGGACCTTACCGTGAAAGACAGAGTTCATTTGGCCACGGTGATGCGAAAACTAAAAGCCCTCAAATCCGTATATAAACTCACACGGGTATAAACAAAAAAACGCGCCATCGGCGCGTTTTTTTGTTGAGTAGCTAGATCGAGACTTGCCAGATGAGAGCGCTCTGGTCTACCTGCTTACGAAGAACCTCACTACGAACAACACACCACAGCCCATACGCTTTTTCTAGCCACTCCAGGTACGTAACACTTGTACATACGGAATCGTGGTGCGGCTCGTTAGGTTGCGTCTGAGGTGTATCGCTTCACTTGTCCGATGCCCGGAAAAGCATAGACCCAAGTGATGCTGTTCTCTGCGATGTATTTGTATGTAGGAGCCGTGCCCTCACGGCGAAGCGCTAACTTACGAAGCATCTTCCCATGATCAATACTCCCGACTAATTTAGAAGGCCGTTACGCTTGTTCTAGCCACGATAGGTACGCAGTACCGTACTCGCCTGCCGCGTAGCGGCGGTCTAGCCACGTCTCAGCCCTTAAATCCCAGACACGAAAAAGCCCCGACCAAACTAATGATCGGGG
>JAGPUU010000194.1 GCA_018067325.1 Amphritea sp. | reverse complement strand
GGAAGCCTGCGGTCAAGAAGAAACCTACAGCGTTATGTCCATACCACCACTGAACCATCGCATCTACAGCGCCCGGATAAACCGAGTAAGACTTGAACAGAGATACAGGCATCGCTGCGCTGTTTACAATGTGCAGTACAGCAACTGTGATGATGAAGGCCATGAAGAACCAGTTACCCACGTAGATGTGAGATGTCTTACGCATCTTCACTGTACCTAGGAACACGATAGCGTATGCAACCCAGACTACGGTGATAAGCAGATCAATCGGCCATTCTAGTTCTGCGTATTCTTTAGAAGAAGTCAGACCTAGTGGCAGAGTGATTGCCGCGCTCAGAATAACTAGTTGCCAGCCCCAGAATGTAAAGGCGGCCAGTTTATCAGAGATCAGGCGAGTTTGGCTCGTACGCTGTACGACGTAGTAAGAGGATGCGAACAGTGCGCAGCCTCCGAATGCAAAGATAACAGCGTTGGTATGCAACGGACGCAAGCGACCGTAAGTTAACCAAGCGGTATCAAAGTTTAGTGCAGGCCATACTAACTGGGATGCGATTAGCACTCCCACGGCCATTCCGACAATTCCCCATACCACTGTCATGATGGCGAATTGACGCACCACCTTGTAATTGTAGGTTGGGTGTTCAGCTGCTGTGCTCATATCAGGCTCTCATCAACAAGCTATTAGAAAGGTTTAGAAAGTAAATTTCCGCTGGCTATTATGTTGAAATGGCGACCATATTTCAATGCGTCAACGGTATTAGTTGCGTCATAGTGCCGCACTGCAAAAAAATAATACTAAAGTTCATGGTCGATGTGTTTTGTATAACTTATATGCTTCAAGGTATTGAAATATATAGAAAAAGTATAATTATATCGTTCCAATATGGGCACGTATTATTATTGTTTTTGATGTTTTTGATAGAAGTTGATCATTATTAAGCCAGTATCAAAAGTTACTAATTTATATTTTATTGATGTGGATCAAGCGCGTTTTGGCGCATAATTAACCACTTTCTGTGATGGCGGAGTAAACAATGTTGATTGAAGGGAAGCCGGTTAAGGGGAGAATTCTGTTGGCGCATGGAGCAGGAGCGCCAATGGATAGCCTGTTTATGGATCAAATATCGTCAGGTTTGGCTGCAGGGGGTGTTGAAGTTATCCGGTTTGAATTTCCCTACATGCAGAAACGTCGAGCGGATGGAAAGAAGCGCCCACCGGACCGTCAGCCTAAGTTACTCGCCTATTTTTCTGAAATGATTGAGCGTTTTGCCGATTCGGATGTACCGCTCTGGTTAGCGGGCAAGTCAATGGGTGGGCGAATGGCAACCCACATGGCGGAAGACCCAAGGGTTAAAGGGTGTTTTGTTTATGGCTACCCTTTTTATGCGCCCGGTAAGCTTGATCGGCCGAGAACAGAGCATCTTGCTTCAGTCGCTAAGCCGGTGCATATATTTCAAGGTACTAGAGACGGTATGGGGCGCAAAGAGGTGGTAGATGAATATATTCTGTCGGATTCTGTCACTGTCCATTGGCTGGAGAGTGGTGACCATGACCTTAAACCACTAAAAAGATCTGGAATAACGCAGGACGAGCATATAGCTCATGCAGTAGAATCCACGCTCCTGACTATCTACGATTGAAATATAGAGGTACTGCCCTGTGAAACACCTTCTGCTCTATTGCCGCCCTGGCTTTGAGAAAGAGTGCGCTGCTGAGATCCGTGAGTTGTGTGAACAACAGGGGATATACGGTTATTGTAAGCTGGAAGAGAACAGTGGTTATGCTCTTTTTATCAGTCAGCAATCTGATGGAGCAAGCCTCGCAGTAGAAAAGCTGAATTTTCGTGATCTGGTTTTTGCTCGTCAATGGATTGCCTGCCTACCTCTGATTGATGAGGTGGATACTAATGATCGTATTGTTGCATTAAGCGGCTATATTGCAGAGCTACCGGAATGTAATGAATTGTGGGTCGAGCCTTCTGATACGACTGAAGGGCGAGAGATGCAGCGTTTCTGTAATAGTTTTGGCTCAGCTTTTAGCCAAACGTTGCGTAAGCAGGGATTGTTGCCTCGCAATGCTTCAAACAGGCTACATATTTTTGCTCTCTCCGGAAGCTGTTTTTATATCGGTTTTGCGCCGGTGAATAATTCGGCTCCCTGGCCGATGGGGATCATGCGCCTTAAGTTTCCTCAGCAAGCGCCAAGCCGTTCAACGCTGAAGCTTGAAGAAGCATGGCACTGGTTTATACCTCAGAAGCAGTGGCACCAGTATATTAGCAGTGGTAAGCGGGCCGCCGACTTAGGAGCAGCACCAGGAGGATGGACCTGGCAGCTGGTCAATCAAAACATGTTCGTTACGGCTATCGATAATGGTCCTATGGCAGATTCTTTAATGGAGTCAGGGCAAGTAACTCACCTGGCTGCAGACGCCTTCAGCTATCAACCTCATAAGTCTTTTGACTGGATGGTGTGTGATATTATTGATAAACCTACCCGTGTTATCAGGCTGATGGCTCAGTGGCTGGTAGAGGGCTGGTGCAGAGAAACGGTGTTTAATCTGAAACTGCCGATGAAACAGCGATATACCGAGGTTAAAGGCTGTCTGGAATATCTGCAGAATGAGTTAAATAATGCAGGTATTAATGCCAGTATTGCTGCAAAACATCTGTATCATGACCGGGAAGAGATTACTGTGCATGTACGTTTATTGGGTCGCGCTTAGATTGGCTCAGGATTAAGGGCTCTGCCCTTGATCTTATTTCCTGAGGGCTGGATTGTTTCTGTCAGTGTTCCAGGATTGTGATTTTCTCTTCGGATTCCAGCATTGGCATAATGGCTTCCATGATTTGTTTGCGTGCTTCGCAGGAGTGCCAGCGTTGCCAGTCTTGCAGGGTGCGAAATGTTGCCATTACGATACGATGATTATGGTCGTTACTGTTTTTTAGCGACTCCCCGGAAATAAAACCGTGGGCTTGCATCGCTTGTTGTAAGGTATTGCGGGCAGCTTTTTCGTAGTGCTCTGCCAAGTCATCGGCAATATGGCGTTCAATCAATACTCGAATCATCTTTGCTCTCCGTTAGCGGAACAAAATTATTTTGATTTATTTCAATATAATAGCTCAAATGTAGTGAGTAAAACGTTATCTGGCAAAAAGATAGGTTTTTCTATGGTGCTGAATTTGCGACAATATGCACCTGATGTATTAGAGGTATTGCTGATGGTTGAAGTAAAAGCGGATAAGGTTATGGATGCAACTGGTCTGTTCTGTCCCGAGCCGGTAATGCTGTTGCACAATGAGGTGCGTGAAATGGCGACAGGTGAAGTATTGCAATTGACGGCGACTGACCCTTCAACGCAGCGAGATGTGCCGAAGTTTTGTACCTTTCTGGGACATGAGCTAATCGCTCAGAAAGCTGTAGATAATCAATTTTTATATCTGATCCGAAAAGGTGAGTAACCTGTCTTATTCAGGATCAGATGCCGATAATTTTAAGAGGCCCTGAGGGCCGCAAGATAAACAGTTGAGAGAAACTTACTGTGACAGCAACAGAAACTGCGGATAAATCTAAAACTCGCACCCGTTCCAAAAATCGGGCAGCCAATCAGGCTGCTCTGCAACTGCTGTGTGATGCATACCCGGAAGTCTTTAATCGGGAAAACATGCGTCCATTAAAGATTGGTATTCAAGAAGACCTGATTGCCGATGAGAAGTTAGCGAAAAACAAGATTAAGCGAGCACTTGCTTCATATGTTCGTTCTCCCTATTACTTTCGTAGTCTGAAAGAGGGCGCTGACCGTATCGGATTAGACGGCCAGGCTTCGGGTGCGGTTACTGAATCGGAAGCCGAGCATGCAAAGCTGCAGCTGAAAGAGGTCAATAAGCTGCGCCAGCAAAAGCAGCAGGAAGAGAAGGCTAAACAGAAAGTTAAAGAGAAGGACGAGCGTCTCAACAATAAGCTTGAAATGTTGCTGACAAAGAAAGGCTGATCGTATTTCTGATTAAAAAAACCGCCTTATGGCGGTTTTTTTTGTTTCTGAAGAGATGGATGGCAGGTATTCAGAGGCTGAACGCCTCTATGTCTGTGTTAGGGCTTAAAACTGTTCAGGTTTACCGTGGATCCATCCTTGAGAGCCATCGACTTCAAGTTGGCGAAGGTGGTTGAGTTGAGAATCTCGCTCTACGTGTTCAGCATAGGTCTTGATATCAAGGCTATGGGCTACAGTTACCAAGCTTCTGACAAAGAAGCGGTCTTCCGCACGGCTGTCTAACTCTCTTATTAGCGATCCATCTATCTTTATGTAGTCAGGGTGAACAGTATAAAGGTAGCTGAAACCGGCAGGGTTGATACCGAAGTTATCTACACCAAATTGAATGCCAGCTTGCTTTAATTGATCACGAAACAGGGCCACCTGATTAAGGTTGTTCAGTACCGAGGTTTCGTTTATCTCGATACAGAGATGTTCTGGCCGGGATAGTGAGGATACGGCGCTGATTAACCAGTCGCAGAAGGCTGTATCGCGAACGGAATCGTTACTCAGGTTCACGCCTAGCGTTAAGTCAGGGTCTTTTGTCAGTCGTTTAATGGCTGAATTCAGCACTGACTTGTCCAGAGCTGTCATTAGGTTAAGTTGTTTGACCACGCTGATAAATTCGCCTGCCATACAGGGCTGGTTGTCCTGATTAAGGATACGAGCATAAATTTCGTGATGGATTACATTCTTGCTATCGGCCACCTGTTTAATGGGTTGTGCCTGGAGGAAAATATCGCCGCTGACAATCTTGTTACTCACATGCAGATGCCAGCTATTTTGGTCCTCGGTATTGTCAGTGCTCTTGCAATAGATGGTGGCTTTCTTTTTACGTGCTATTTCGGAAGCGAGTCGAGCGTTGATAAGCAGTTTTTTGGAACTGTATTGCTCTTCATAGGCAACTGCTCCCACGAAGAATGCCTCGCTCTCAACGGTATTATTTAGTTGGTGATAGAAATCTTTAAGATTGGCTACCAGTTTATTTAGCTCTCTCTGTAACTGGTCAGGGTTAGTAATGTCGCTCAGCAAGATGAACTCTGAAATACCAATCCGGCCAATAACGGGTTCTTCAGTTAATCGGGCCACTTCTCTAAGTTGATCGGCGCAGGCGCGAATAAAATTATTCGCTTTCTCCATACCAAGTTCATTATTGAGTTGTTGTAGATCAGCGATGCGCAGGTGAATGAGGTTGCCTGAACCAAAATCTCTTCGAAAATCAATACGTTCATTCAGTTGAGAGAACGTTGCCCGCTGATTGGCAAGCCCGGTCAGATCGTCCTGATAAGCGGTGCGGCGAATCTCTTCGATGTTTTTGGCTTGTTCATCGAACATTGTTCGAACCCGACGGACCATCATGTTCATTGCAAGAACAACCTGTTTAAGCTCTCGGGTGCCCGGAATATTGTTCTGTTCAATATACTTCTGTTGTGACAGCGCTAAAGCCTGCTTTTCGACGCCTTTTAAAGGGTTGAGTATGTAGCGCATTAGCAGGCTGATAAAGAACATGCTGAACAGAGACAGCACTACAAACCAGATAAAGGTTTTCTCAGCGCCACGCCACAGTTGCTCGTAGGCATATCCAGCACGGCTTTGAACAAAAATGGAACCCGCTTTTTGCCACTGATTGGTTATTTCACGCGTCATCTCCGGAGGGGTTATCTCTACCAGTTCGACAAACCATTCAGGTACGGTTTCATCTATCTTGGCGCTTGTGCTTTTGACAAACAGTGGTTGGTTGTTGGCGTCAACTACCCGGATTTGTTGGTAGAATCCGCTATCAAAAATCGCGTTTACCGTGGTTTCAATTGACGCTAAATCACGCTCAGCCATATAGGGTGCAAGATAGAGCCCAAGGTGGGTTGCAGTGTCCTGACCATGAGATTCCAGCTGATTTAACAGCATCTCCTTCGAACTATCGGACATCAGGTATACCGTGCCGGAAACTAATCCGATCAGTACGGCTAATACGGCGGCCATTAACTGATTAACGATCGACATGCTTTATTCCTCTTGTTCTCACAGATCAGGTCAGAAATCCTGATTTTCCATTCGTGATTGTAATTGTACCCAGGGCTTCAGCTGATCTGATGTCCCCACGAGTGTGCTACGACGTCCTTTTTTTGACAGCCAGAGGTTGTCGCCATTGAAGCTGTATACGTGTTGTAGATCAAGTCGACGATTTGCTGGTTTTATCTCTGGTATCAGATTGTCCAGGATTAACGGGGTCTTACCTGGAGAGGGGTAATAAGTCAGTACCATGTGTGCCTGGTTCAGCTTCAGTGCTTTAACATAAGCAATGCTGAGCTTTTCAATCGGCACTCCAAGCTGGCGTAGCGTGTAATACTTAGCGATTGAGAAGTCTTCACAATCGCCGCCATTAGTTATAAGAAATTCAACCGGACTGGCCCAGTAATCTTTCTTTTTCCAGTGAATAATGTCGTCGATAAAACGTAGTTGATTGAAAAAGCGATTTACCCGGTGCAGCTTTTCATCTTCATCATAGTTGGCGATATCTACAATCAGGCTTTGCCATGCTCGCAGCCGGCGTTCAGCCATCTCGCCATATTTCTGACCGAGTTTTTTAATCTGAGCTTCAGACATTTTGATATTGAAATCGGGGGCGGCGGTTAGGCTATAGGCGAGGGATAGAAAAATCAGGCCAAAGAGTACAGACAAGCTAGATGGAGATCGGCCTGAAGCGGAATGGTGCTGGCTCTTTAAAGCTTCTTTAACCACAGTAAATTATTGCTTAAAATTCTTGATAATTAAGGGAATCTTTATTGTTTCATAGCTGTGGGAGTAACGCTTCAGTTATATACTCAAAATGGGGTTGTCTGCTAGGAACTGCCCGGCATTAGGTTGCACTGTATCAATAGTGTTTGCCAAGCGAGGATATGTCTGTCGCGTGCCTGAATATAGTTTAACCAGAGTGGAGCATCTGCTGCCAGTATTTGGTTCTTATACGCTTGCATGGGTTGAGGAATGTCAGTGAAATTGCCGAGTAAATTACGGTTGAGCGCGAGCCACTCTTTTCCCTGGCGGTCAATGCGTGCCATATAGGGCTGCAATTGCCCTGCATAGTACTTATTGAAAACATTTTTCACGATGCGGGCTTTGGGTGTCGTCTGCTGGTTGAAGCACACAGGTCGCTCTTTGAGGCGTTCTTCAATGACTTCTGATGTGTGGTTCAAAGTATCATTTATAAGGGCGAGTGAGCGGAGCCAGCGGCTACCATAGCGTAGGCTGTATAAAGCATGTAAATGGTTTTCAAGTTGGTCGAGATAGCCGGGGTCAGACCACTTCTCCCGGTTGTTATTAAGACTGGCTATCTGATTGAGTATTATCAGTGCCTGACGACTCTGGCTGAATCCAGCTTCCTCTTCAAGGGGGAGTGCTGGTTCAGATAGTGAAAAGTTTCTTTCAACCGCTTCACTGGTGAATATTCCGTTCCAAAGGTTTGCTTCAAGTTCGTTATGCT